>DATLWH010000608.1:0-3687 GCA_035576505.1 Thermoanaerobaculia bacterium
CCCAGCGACGGCAGGATTCTGTGGAGGCACACCTTCACCGGACCCGTCATCGCCCCGGTCGCCTTCGCGAACGGTGTCGTATTCGCCGTCGGCGGCAACGCGGTCGTCGCTCTCGATGCCGCCACCGGCTCCGTTCTCTGGTCGTACAAGATGAAGGCCTTGGGTTTCGGCGGAGTGGCCATCGCCCAGGGCCGCCTCTACGTCGGCGATCTGTTTGGAACGATCTACGCATTCAGCGCCGCCACCGACTGATCCGCCTTTCGGCAAGCTCCCGCTTGCGCTACAATCGCGGCGATCCAAAATCCCGTAAATGCCTGAACCCGTCCTCGGCCTTGTGGCCTGTGTGCGTTTGTCTGTTCAGCGTGTGCCTCGTGCGCTCGCCGTATCCCTGCTTCTCCTCGCAGTCGCGCTGGTGCCATCCCTGAACGCGGAGACCGTTCACGAGCCGACCACCGGAATCACGGTCACCGTCGAACCGAACGGCCACTACTCGATCCAGACGGCCGATCCGGTCTGGAGCTTCAGCGGATCTCTGCCGACGCCTGCCTCCGCCCTGAAGATCGCGGACGGCCACGATGGCATCGGCGACTATCACGAGATCTCGTTCACGTTCGGTACCGCTCGCGAGGGATCGATTCGCACCTACGTGAACCGGTCCGCCGTTCTCTTCACGGACCGCCACACCGCGGCGGCAGCGAACGACGCCGGCTTCCCCAAGCTCTCCGTCTCGCCTGCCGCCCCCTGGCAGCTTTCGTTCCTCGGAAAGTGGGCGGCGTTCCACTTCGACCTTTCCGGGCCTGACGGGCCCTGGGTTTCCTTCGACGATGCCGGGCACTCCTTCATCATTTCTCCCGCTTCCGATTTCATGGTTGCGCACCTCGCCCGCAACGCGGAAGGCGAGTTCGTGAGCCGCATCAGCCCGCGCATCACGACCATCCCCCAGGGACTGGCGCACCGGACGCTTCTCGTCGTGGCAAATGGGATCAACCGCGCCTTCGACACATGGGGACGAGCACTGACTGACTTGAGCGGAAAGACGCGGCCGGCGAATGATGCCGACCCCACGCTCGAGTCCCTCGGCTACTGGACGGACAACGGCGCCGGCTACTACTACGACTGGGAGCCGTCACTCACCTATACCGGCACGCTCCTGGCCGTGAAGGATGAGTTCGCGAAGGCGGGCATCTCCCTCGGATACATGCAGATCGACAGTTGGTGGTATCCGAAGGGCGAGAACGGCGACTGGAATCGCTCTCCCTCGGGAGGGAACCAGGGAATCGCCCGCTATGAAGCTCATCCGGACATTTTTCCGAACGGCCTGGGCGCCTTTCAGAAGGACCTCGGCTTGCCGCTCATCACGCACGCCCGCTGGATCGACGCCAAGAGCCCCTACCGCCAGACGTACAAGATGTCGAACAACGTCATCATCGATCCCGCCTACTGGAAGACCGTGGGCACGAACCTTCGGGAGGCCGGCGTCTTCGGGTACGAACAGGATTGGCTGGACGGCCAGGCCACGGCCGACTACACGATCGACGACCAGAACGCGTTCATGGACGACATGGCGCTCCTCGGCAACACGTTCGGACTGTCGATGCAGTACTGCATGGCCACGCCGCGGCACTTCCTTCAGAGCTCGAAGTACGACAACCTCACCACCATCCGCGTGAGCGAGGATGTTTTCGCACGCGACAAATGGGATCAGTTCTTCTACAGCTCACGGCTCGCCTCCGCGCTCGGCGTCTACCCCTTTACCGACTCCTTCCGCAGCAGCGAGAAGAACAACCTGCTCATCGCCACGCTCTCGGCCGGCATCGTCGGCGTAGGCGACCGCATCGGCGAAGTCAACGGCGAGAACCTTCTCTACGCCGTGCGGCCCGACGGCGTCATCGTGAAGCCCGACGTTCCGGCCGTTCCAACGGACGAGAGCATCCTGAACGATGCCCACAATGCCGGCGAGCCGCTGGTCTCCTTCACGTATACCGATCACGGCCCGATGCGCGCGCTGTACATCTTCGCCCATCCCCGCACGGAAGACCGGACCGCCACGTTCACGCCGAAATCGCTCGGCCTCGGCGGCAACGTCTACATCTATAACTGGATCGCCGGCAGAGGACACCAGACGTCAGGAGACCTTCCGTGGACGCAGCTGATCCATGGTGACCCAGCGTATGTCATCGTCGTGCCGGTGGGCCCATCCGGAGTGGCCTTTCTCGGAGATCTCGGCAAGTTCGTGCCTCTCGGAAAGAAGCGCGTAACGGAGCTGTCGGATGACGGCGTGCTCGAAGCCGCGCTCGCATTCGCTCCCGGCGAACATTCGGTCACGGTCCAGGGTTGGGCCCAAACGACGCCGGTCGCCGAAGCCGTCGCCGGACGACTGGGGACGCTCGCCTTTGACGAGGGATCAGGACGCTTCCGCGTCGAAGTCTTCCCGGGAGAATCCGGCATCGCACGCATTCGCGTGTACACCCCGCCTCCGGCGGGTGACGGCTCCCTCGACCGCGACCCGTAGCGCTCTAACGTAGGTCGGGTCGGGCTCCCCAACGAACGTAGGTCGGACTCTCCAGTCCGACCGGTTCTCGCGAGGTCGTAGCCTCATGCGGCGTCTCTCACGAGCGGTCGGACTGAGAGTCCGACCTACGTTTTCGGCCGCTCTTCAACGCCGTTGTTGACCGAGCCATCGCGCAACCAGCGAAGCCGGCCGCGCCGGCCATGAGAGAATCGCCCGCATGCCGCGGCGGGCTGTCTACAACGTTCTGGGAGCGTTCGCCGTCAGCAGAGCCGCTGTCATCCTTCTGCTGATCATCGGCTCGCAGATGTCGTTCGTGGCCAGGGAGTACTCGAACACCATCTGGCGCACCGAGGTGTCGCTGTCGGCGACGCGATTCTGGCCGGAGTTTTTGCGCGTGGCCATGGTCGGTGACGCCTGGTACTACCGGCAGATCGCCGTCAGCGGTTACGAGCCGCGGTCGCTCGATGCCACGCCGAAAAACACCTGGGCGTTCTTTCCGTTGTATCCCCTTCTCGTTCGTGCGCTCGGAGGAGGGGCCGGCACCTCCTTCTCGATCGTGGCCCTGCTCACCTCGAATGTCGCGCTGCTGGCCGCTCTGTTTGCGGTGGCCGCCGCCGGCCGCGAGCTCGGAGCTTCTGACGACGAAGCCGAACGCGCCACGTGGTACATCGCCCTCTTTCCCACCAGTTACTTCTTTTCCCTTCCCATGACCGAGTCGGTCTTCCTGCTCCTATCCGCGGGAGCGTTTCTCGCCGCCGCGCGGCAGCGCTGGCTGGCCGCCGGCGTTCTCGGCGGCCTGACCTCGGCCACGAGAGTCATCGGCATCTGCCTGCTTCCCGCACTGCTGCTCCTTCCCTTCCAGCGAAAGCAACGCCCATCCCCGCGGCAGCTATGGCTCGTGATCGTTCCCCTCGGCGTAACGGCCTTCGTCGCCTATCTCTACGCGCGGACCGGAGATCCTCTGGCATTCATCCACGCCCAGACGCTGTGGGGACGAGGCGCTACCGCCACGCTCAGCGGACCAATCCTGCAGGACGGCCTCGTCGTCAGCAAACCGTGGAACTTCGTCGCGCTCAACATCGCCGCGGCGCTCCTGATGATCGCCGCCGGTTGCTCCTTCCTGGCGCGCCGCCAGTGGTCCTACGCGGCCTACACGCTCCTCTCCGTAGCCCTGC
>DATLWH010000609.1:0-2409 GCA_035576505.1 Thermoanaerobaculia bacterium
AGCGTGACCGCCTTCACGATCTGCATGTCATTCGTCACAAAGCAACTGTCGTCGAGCCAGCACCCCGAGAACGGCGGCTTACCGGCGAACTGCACGGTGAACGTGTCGGCGCCGACACAGCTGTTGGCCTTCCCAACGACCGTCGCCGTCGGGCGGAGGGCGGGCAGCACGGCGACGCCGGAGGAGGTGCCGGAACACGCAGCGTCGACGAACGTGAGGATGCTGTAGTTGCCGGGAAACGTGACGGTGCGGGCGAGCGCGGTGGCGTTGCTGCTGAACGGGACGCCGTCCGACCACACTCCCTGAAACGGTGGCGTGCCGGTGAAGACAGCGTTCACGATTCCCGTGCCGCACGAGACAGGGCCGGCACTGACCGTGGCCGTCGGATTGTTGCAGACGGGTTGCGCGGTGATGGCGATGCTGCGATCGAGATGACCCGCGCATGTGCCGCGCGTGAGGCGTACGCTGACGTCGACGTTGCCGCTCGATCCGGCCGTGACCATTACGCTCTCACCCGTCGCCGTGGCGGGCGAGCCGTTGAGGATGGTCCACGTCGCCACCGCCCCCGGCTGCGGGCGAACGTTGAGTTGAAAGGTCGTGCCGGTCAGCACGCTGTCCGGCGCATCGATGACAACCGCCGGCTCTATACACTCGCTCACCGTGTACGGCATCGACGTGTGAACGAGCGCGCATGACGAGGCGCTGGCAGGAGTCTTCGCCACCGAGCGTCGCCGCGAGGTCGCGGGCGGAGTGTTCGGCGGCATGGCCATGCCGGCGTCGAAGACGATCTGCTTACTGCCGCTCGTCAGCGGCGTGTAGGTGTAACTGCGTACGTCGGACGCCAGAGTGACGATGCCGATGTCGCCGCCGGAAATGGTCTGTTGCGCCGGCGCGCCGTTGTCATACGCCCAGACGATGGTCAGCGGCTCGCTGGCGTGACCTGTCGGGATCGCCCCAACGCGGATACCGAAGGGATCATGCAGCGTGATGACCGCGCTGCCGCTCGACACACAGCCACCGGAAGTCATGGAGACCGATACCGTCGCCGTCGCGTTTGTGCCCAGGGCGATCGTGATGCGGTCGCCGGCCGCGTCGCCGACGATCTGGCCACCCGCCACCGTCCACGCGTAGGTCGCGCCGGGAACGCCGACAACGGCCGCCGTCGCCGAGCCGGATTTGCACGCCGCCGGCGGTACCTCGACGACCACGGCCGGTAAACAGTCGGCCGCCAGTCGGACCGTCAGTAGGGAAGTCAGGATGAACCCAAAAAAGGATTTCTTGCCGGGCATGTCCGGCAGGATACTGCGATCCGGCGCTTGTGACGGGGCGTCCAGATACCAGGACCCATGACGCTCGTCACACGGTGCCGTGATCTCAACGGAAGGCCCAGGCCCCATTTCACGACACAGCCGATGGATTCATCCGTCACAGCGGCGGGTGCCGGGCGGGCATCTGCGCCAGCTAAGCGGAAAGTGCGGGAGAATCAACGAAGACATCGGGCTCATGTCACCCGAATGCGAGGGAGGTTTCCGATGAAGACTCTCTTCGATCAAAGCGACCGCGAATCGGTTCGTCAGCGTCTTGGGATTCTGCAGGCTGACAGTCCGCGGCAGTGGGGGAAGATGAGTGCCGCGCAGATGGTCACTCACTGCGCGCGGGCCCTGGAGACCGGCACCGGCGACCGGCCGATGAAACAGGCGTTTCTCGGCAAGGTGATCACGCCGTTCATCCGCTCCTCGATCCTCGGCGAGAAGCCGTTCGGCAGGAACTCGCCGACCGATCCATCGTTCGTCGTGGCCGACGAGCGCGAATTCGCCGTCGAACGGCAACACCTCCTCGATCTCATCGACCTCCTCGTCGAGCGGGGCACCGCCGCCGCTGCCACCCAGACCCACCCTTTCTTCGGCAAACTGAGCGGCGAGGAGTGGGGCCGGTTGATGTACAAGCACATCGATCACCACTTGCAGCAGTTCGGGGTGTAGTAGCGGGTGCTCCCGTTCCCCGGCGCACGACATGTGCGTATGCGGATAGCATCACCGTCACGATGAGCCGGGGGACACCGCAGCGGATGGCTGTTTTCGAGCGCTACCTCTCGCTCTGGGTGGCGCTCTGCATGGCCGCCGGCGTGATCGCCGGCAAGTTGCTGCCGGCCTCCGTGCGCGGGTTGCAGCAACTCGAGTTCGGCACCGGCAGCCACATCAACATCCCGATGGCCGTGCTCATCTGGCTGATGATTTACCCGATGATGCTCAAGATCGACCTCGGTTCGATCGCGCGCGTCGGGCGGCGGCCCAAGGGGCTGCTCATCACCCTCGTCGTGAACTGGCTCGTGAAGCCATTCTCGATGGCGCTGTTCGGCTGGCTCTTTTTCCAGCACCTCTTCCTCCCGCTGATCGGGCGGGAACTGGC
>DATLWH010000610.1:0-11697 GCA_035576505.1 Thermoanaerobaculia bacterium
AACATCGCCGACGTCACCACGGCCGTCGCCACGGGCGATCTGTCGAAGAAGATCACGGTCGAGGTGCGCGGCGAGATGCTGGAGCTGAAGAACACCATCAACACGATGGTCGACCAGCTCAACTCGTTTGCGGCCGAGGTCACGCGCGTGGCGCGCGAGGTCGGCACGGAAGGAAAGCTGGGCGGGCAGGCCGACGTCAAGGGGATCGCCGGCACCTGGAAGGACCTCACCGACTCCGTGAACTCGATGGCCGGCAATCTCACCGGCCAGGTCCGCAACATTGCCGAGGTGACCACCGCGGTCGCCCTCGGCGACCTCTCGAAGAAGATTACCGCGGAAGCGCAGGGGGAGATCCTCGAGCTGAAGAACACCATCAATACGATGGTCGATCAGCTCAACAGCTTCGCGGCCGAGGTCACGCGCGTCGCTCGCGAAGTCGGTACGGAAGGGCGCCTCGGCGGTCAGGCGGAAGTGAGAGGCGTTGCCGGAACGTGGAAGGACTTGACCGACTCGGTCAATGCCATGGCCGGCAACCTGACCGGGCAGGTGCGCAACATCGCCGAGGTCACGACCGCGGTCGCTCTCGGCGACCTCTCGAAGAAGATTACGGTCGACGTCCGCGGCGAACTGCTCGAGCTGAAGAACACCATCAACACGATGGTCGATCAGCTCGGAGCCTTTGCCTCGGAGGTTACGCGCGTGGCGCGTGAGGTCGGCACCGAAGGAAAGCTGGGCGTGCAGGCGGAGGTGCGTGGCGTCGACGGCACGTGGAAGGATCTGACCGACTCGGTCAATGCCATGGCCGGCAATCTGACCGGCCAGGTGCGCAACATCGCCGAGGTGACCACGGCGGTCGCGAACGGCGATCTCTCCAAGAAGATCACCGCGGATGCGCGCGGCGAGATTCTCGAGCTGAAGAACACCATCAACACGATGGTCGACCAGCTCGGCGCGTTCGCCTCGGAAGTCACGCGCGTGGCGCGCGAGGTCGGCACGGAAGGGCAGCTCGGCGGTCAGGCCGAGGTCAAGGGCGTGGCCGGTACGTGGAAGGACCTCACGGACTCGGTCAACTCGATGGCCTCGAACCTCACCGGTCAGGTGCGCAACATCGCCGAGGTCACGACGGCGGTCGCGAACGGCGATCTGTCGAAGAAGATCAGCGCCGAGGCGCGCGGCGAGATTCTCGAGCTGAAAGACACTATCAACACGATGGTCGACCAGCTCCGCTCGTTCGCCGCCGAGGTCACACGCGTGGCGCGCGAGGTCGGCACGGAAGGGAAGCTCGGCGGCCAGGCCGAGGTGAAAGGCGTGGCAGGCACATGGAAGGATCTGACCGACTCGGTCAACTCCATGGCAGGCAATCTCACCGGTCAGGTGCGCAATATCGCGGAGGTGACCACGGCGGTCGCCCTCGGCGATCTGTCGAAGAAGATCACCGCCGAGGCGCAGGGAGAGATCCTCGAGCTGAAGAACACCATCAACTCGATGGTCGATCAGCTCAACTCCTTTGCCGCCGAGGTTACGCGCGTGGCGCGTGAAGTCGGCACGGAAGGGAAACTGGGCGGGCAGGCCCAGGTGCGCGGCGTGGCCGGTACGTGGAAGGACCTCACGGACAACGTCAACTCGATGGCCTCGAACCTGACCAATCAGGTGCGCAACATCGCCCAGGTGACCACCGCGGTCGCGAACGGCGATCTGTCGAAGAAGATCAACGTCGACGTCAAGGGCGAGATGCTCGAGCTGAAGAACACGATCAACTCGATGGTCGATCAGCTCAACTCGTTCGCCGCCGAGGTCACCCGCGTGGCCACGGAAGTGGGCACGGAAGGAAAGCTGGGAGGTCAGGCACAGGTCAAGGGAGTGGCCGGAACCTGGAAGGACCTGACCGACTCGGTCAACTCGATGGCGGGCAATCTGACGGGGCAGGTGCGGAACATCGCCGACGTCACCACCGCCGTCGCAAACGGCGACCTCTCGAAGAAGATCACCGCGGATGCGCGCGGCGAGATCCTCGAGCTGAAGAACACCATCAACATCATGGTCGATCAGCTCAACACGTTCGCCGGCGAGGTTACGCGCGTGGCGCGCGAAGTGGGCACGGATGGGCGGCTGGGCGGCCAGGCGCAGGTCAAGGGCGTCTCGGGCACGTGGAAGGACCTCACCGACTCGGTCAACTACATGGCCTCGAACCTGACCAACCAGGTGCGCAACATCGCCCAGGTGACCACGGCCGTGGCGAACGGCGATCTCTCGAAGAAGATCACGGTCGATGTCAAGGGCGAGATGCTGGAGCTCAAAGACACCGTGAACACGATGGTCGATCAGCTCAACTCGTTCGCCGCCGAAGTCACACGCGTGGCCCGCGAGGTCGGCACGGAAGGGAAGCTGGGCGGCCAGGCGCAGGTCAAAGGCGTGGCCGGGACATGGAAGGACCTCACCGACAACGTCAACATGATGGCCTCGAACCTGACGAACCAGGTGCGCGGCATCGCCAAGGTCGTCACGGCGGTGGCCCGCGGCGTTCTCAAGCAGAAGCTCAACGTCGAGTCGCGAGGGGAGATCGCCGAGCTGGCGGACACCATCAACGACATGATCGACACCCTGGCCACGTTCGCCGATCAGGTCACGACCGTGGCGCGCGAAGTGGGCGTGGAAGGAAAACTCGGCGGACAGGCCAACGTTCCGGGCGCATCGGGAACGTGGCGCGATCTGACCGACAACGTCAACCAGCTTGCCGCGAACCTCACCACCCAGGTGCGGGCCATCGCGGATGTGGCCACGGCCGTCGCCAAGGGCGATCTGAGCCGGAACATCACGGTCAAGGCCGAGGGCGAGCTGGCCGCGCTCAAGGGCAACCTCAACGAAATGATCCGCAACCTCCGCGAGACGACGTTGCGGAACACGGAGCAGGATTGGCTGAAGACGAATCTCGCCAAGTTCACCCGCATGATGCAGGGACAGAAGAACCTGACCACCGTCTCGCAGCTCATCCTCTCCGAGCTGGCTCCGGTGGTGGGTGCCAAACATGGCGTCTTCTATGTGATGGATGCAAATGGCAGCGAGCCGATCCTCAAGCTCGCCTCGACCTACGCCTACAAGGAGCGCAAGTCGCTCAACAAGCAGTTCCGCATTGGCGAGGGGGTGGTCGGTCAGGCCGCATTCGAGAAGCAGCGCATCCTTCTGCAGCACGCTCCCGATGACTACATCACGATCAACTCCGGCCTCGGTGAAGCGAAGCCGATGCAGATCGTCGTGCTGCCGATCGTGTTCGAGGGACAGGTGCTGGCGGTGATGGAGCTGGCCTCGTTCATGCCGTTTACGGACACCTATCTCTCGCTGCTCGATCAGCTCACCGAGTCGATCGGCGTCGTGCTGAACACGATCCAGGCGAATATGCGGACGGAAGAGCTGCTGGCCCAGTCGCAGTCGCTGGCCGAGGAGCTGCAGGCGCAGCAGGAAGAACTGACGGAAACCAACAAGCGCCTCGAACAGCAAGCCAAATCGCTGCAAGCCTCCGAAGAGCTGCTCAAGACGCAGCAGGAAGAGTTGCAGCAGACGAACGAGGAGCTGGAAGAGAAAGCGCGGCTGCTGCAGACGCAGAACGAAGAGGTGGAGCACAAGAACCGCGAGGTCGAGAACGCCAAGCGGCAGCTCGAAGAGAAGGCCCGCCAGCTTGCCCTGACCTCGAAGTACAAGAGCGAGTTCCTGGCGAATATGTCGCACGAGCTGCGCACGCCGCTGAACTCGCTGCTGATCCTGGCCAAGCTGCTGGCGGACAACCCGGAGAACAATCTCACCGGCAAGCAGGTCGAGTTCGCGTCGACGATTCACTCCTCGGGTGTCGATCTGCTCACGCTCATCAACGACATCCTCGATCTGTCGAAGATCGAGTCGGGCATGATGACCATCTCGCTCGGCGATCTGCCGTTTACCGAGCTGGCCGATTCGATGGACAAGACGTTCCGGCAGGTGGCCAACGACAAACGGCTCGATTTCAACATCGACCTCGATCCGAGCCTGCCGCGCACGATTCACACCGATGCCACGCGGCTGCAGCAGGTGCTGAAGAACCTGCTCGGCAACGCCTTCAAGTTCACGGAGAAAGGAGGCGTGACATTCCAGGCGGCCACGGTCTCCGGGGGCTGGACTCCCGGGCACGAGACTCTCGATCGGGCACCCTCGGTCATCGCCTTCACCGTGTCCGACACCGGCATCGGCATCCCGGGCGAGAAGCAACAGATCATCTTCGAGGCATTCCAGCAGGCCGATGCATCGACGACGCGCAAGTTCGGCGGCACGGGCCTGGGCCTCTCGATCAGCCGTGAGATCGCCCGGCTCCTCGGCGGCGAGATCCGCGTGAGCAGCAATGAAGGCGTCGGCTCCTCATTCACGTTGTATCTGCCGCAGAGTTATGTCGTCCCGACGCGGCGACGCGATGAAGAGCGCGCCGGGTCGACGCTCGAGACGGAGCTGATGCCGGAAGTCTCCCTGCGCCACCCGGACGATCGGCCGTCGCTGGAATCGCTCCGCACGCGCCGCGACGATAGTGCCGCGAGCGGGGAGACGCAGCTCGTCATCGAAGAGCAGGTGCCCGATGATCGTGGCGTGATCACCGAGGGCGACCGCGTCGTGCTGATCGTCGAAGACGACGTCACCTTCGCCAGCATCCTGCTGGAGATGGCCCACGACAAAGGATTCAAGGGCATCGTGGCCACACGCGGCGAGAGCGGGTTGCAGCTGGCCAGGCGCTATCGTCCCGACGCCATCACGCTCGATATCGCCCTGCCGGACATGGAAGGGTGGACGGTGCTAGACCGCCTGAAGCACGACAAGACCACCCGCCACATCCCGGTGCACATCATCTCCGGCGACGAGGAGACCGCGCGCGGATTGAAGCTCGGCGCCTTCGCACAGGTGCAGAAGCCGGTGACGAAGGAAGGGCTCGACGAGGCCTTCGCCAAGATCAAGGGCTTCGTGGAGCGGCCGAACAAGTCCCTCCTGATCATCGAAGACAACGCCGAACAGCGCTCGGCCATCGCCGAACTGATCGGCGGCGACGGCGACGTCGACATCACCTCGGCGGCGAGCGGCGGGGAGGCCCTTCAGGTTCTGCGCGAGCGCCATTTCGACTGCATGGTCCTCGACCTCGGCCTGCCCGACATGAACGGCTTCGAGTTCATCAACCGGATGCGGAATGAGCTCGGTGTCGATGACATCCCCATCGTCGTCTACACCGGCCGCGAGCTGACAAAGAAAGAGGAGTCCGAGCTGAAGCGGATGGCCGAAGCCATCATCGTGAAGGATGCCCGCTCACCGGAGCGGCTGCTCGATGAGACGGCGCTTTTCCTCCACCGCGTGGAAGCGAACCTGCCCGAGCAGAAGCGGCAGATCCTCGAGCAGCTTCATGAGTCCGATCCGGTCCTGGCCGGCAAGAAGGCGCTCATCGTCGACGACGACATGCGCAACATTTACGCGCTGACCAGCCTCCTGGAGCGGCACAAGATGGACGTGCTCTACGCCGAGAGCGGCGCCGACGGCATCGAGCAGCTTCGCAAGAATCCCAACATCGACGTCGTGCTGATGGACGTGATGATGCCGGAGATGGACGGTTACGAAGCGATGCGCCGCATCCGGGCCATGGAGGAATACAGGAACCTGCCGATGATCGCCCTCACGGCGAAGGCGATGAAGGGCGACCGCGAAAAGTGCATGGAGGCAGGAGCGAGCGACTACATCACCAAGCCGATCGACGCGCAGCAGTTGATCTCGCTACTTCGAGTTTGGCTGTATTTGTAGAAGAGGATAGCGCCGGCGACAGTCGTCAATACCAGTTCTCAACACGAAGGTCGCGGATACGTATGAAGTGCTTCACATTATTCGTTACCAGGGTCGCCCGTGCTGCGATGGCGGTCGCGGCGATCAGCACATCGAGTTGGCCGATCGGCGTTCCTTTTCTGGCGAGCGCACTGGCGATCGTTCCAAAATGTCTGGCGCAGACATCGTCAAAGGGAACAATCTCGATATTGCGGATGAACGTGTCGATCTTCGCGTGAAGTCTGCTCGACCCGCGGTGATCAGCGCCGAAGCGGAGCTCGGCGACGCTGATCGCACTGACGCACAACGCTGACGGGTCATTCGAAAGGATCTTGGCGCCGACTCGTCCTTCACCCCGCAACGCAAAGCTGATGGTGTCGGTATCCAACATGAACCGTCCGCTGCTCACTCGAACGGGTCCTTCGTCTCGCTGATCTTTCGTGAGAGCGGTCGCTCGATTTCCTCAGGCCAGGAGCCTAAAACCTCGATGAACTCAGGCGGCCACTCATCGGCGGGCTCCAGAACAACCTTCTTGCCCACGCGCCGTGCAACGACTTCGCGTTGTCCCTCTGGAAAGCGGCAACTCTTTGGCAGACGGACTGCCTGACTGCCTCCATTGTTGAAAATCTTCGCTCGATCGGCCATGTCACCACTCCGTATAGACACGAGTATATACGAAGGTGACGGCAGATTACTTCTTCTTCCTCCTGCTGAACGCGGCGTAGCGTTTGTGCGCCCAGTCCATGGCTTCCTTGCCGGTGGCGAAGCGGTCCACTTCCTGGGGATGGGCCTGGCCTTTCGGGTCAGGTACCGGCAGGCGGGAGACGGAGTCGGCATAGACCTGCTCGAGGTGATCGGGGCCGGTGGCCGCGGCGGCGGCCACGGCGGCGGCGGGCATGGGCGCCGGGCTGACCTGCGGCGCCTTCACCTTTGCCAGCGGATCGTCGGTGCGCGCCTTCGCCAGCGTCAGGACGGCGCTCAGGTCGGGAGCGGCGGCGTCGCGCTTGGTCAGCGGCTTGACCTTCCAGCGCTTCTCCAACGTGGCCAGGATGGATGTGTGATCGAACGGCGCGCCCTTCGCCGGTGGGCGGAGAACGGTGCCGGCTTCGATCCAGGGGGATACGAAGACGGCCGGCACGCGCACGCCGAAGCGCTTGAAGTCGAAGCCGAATTCGCCCACCGAGTTATCGGGAGGCGTGGCATTCGCCGGCGGCGGCACGTGGTCGAAGCAGCCGCCGTGCTCGTCGTACGTGATGATGAGCAGCGTCTTTTTCCACACCGGCGAGCCATAGAGGGTGCGGTAGACCTGCAGCAGAAACTGCTCGCCGAGGGCTACGTCGTAGTTGGGATGCTGGCTGTTCCCCTTCGACGACCATTGGGGCTCCATGAAGACGTAGTTCGCCAGCTTCCCGCTCTTCACCGCGGCGGCGAAATCCTTGAACAGGCCGAAATGACTCTTCGGCGCGCTCTTGATGTCTTCGATGTCCGCCGGGGTGAGGGGCTGCTGGTCGTAGCCGTAGATCGACCATGTCGCTCCGGCCTTCTCCAGCGCCGGATAGATGCTCGGCGCCGTGTACGACTTGGTGTGATCGTCGAGATGCCCCTGCGAGGTGGCCATCTGTACAAAGGCGCGGTTCGGCAGCGTCTCGGTGGGCGCCGAGGAGAAGTAGCGGTCGGAAACGGCGTAGCCGCTCGCCAGCGCCGACAGCACCGGCAGCATCTCGGGCGTGTACATCTTCATGATGGCGTCGGCCGTGGCGCCGGGAAGGATGTCCTTGGCCCAGCTCGGGTCCTTCGACTGCCAGCCCAGGGTGTAGTCGAAGTTGGTGATGAAGCCCTGGTTCGTGGCCGCCGCACCCGGCTTCGGCTGCGTCGTCCCGAAGAGCTGCGAGTTCGTGTTCAGGAAGCCCTCGCCCGGGTCGCTCCCGGGCATGAAGTAGGGGTGCGGGTCGGTGGCGGCGATCGGCGAGACCTTGACCTTGTTGCCCTTGCTGTCCGGGTTCGACTCGTTCCCGGTCAGCCCGTCGAACGGCTGCCCCAGCGGCGATTTGTTGCCGCTGCGCGAGTAGAGGTAGCCGAGCATGTGATCGAACGAGCGGTTCTCGAGCATGACCACGACGATGTTCTCGATTGCCGGGAGGCCTGCGGACTTTGCTGCCATCGGATCTCTCCTTCGCGCTGCTGATTGGACGGTTGGGTGCCGGACATCGTATGCCAGCGAATCCTGTCGGGGTGAACCTTGCTCCGTAGTAGTAGGGTCGCGGAACCGTCGTTTCCCTACCCGGGGCGGCCGGTCCCAGACGGACACGTCGATTTGAGCACGCCCTTTGCTCTCCTCGAGGGGAAAGTGGTTATGTCTCCCCTTCAGGTCGTCGAGCAGCAGCAGAAGGTCGATCTCGAAGCGATCGAGGTGGACCTGCTCACGCAGGGCATCTTCCAGCACTACGGTTTCGACTTCCGCGACTACTCGCTCCCGTCGCTCCGGCGCCGGCTGTGGAAGCGCGTCTACGCGGAGGGGCTGACCACGATCTCCGCGCTCCAGGACAAGGTGCTGCACGACTCCTCGTGCATGGAGCGGCTGCTCCTCGATCTCTCGATCAACACCACGGCGATGTTCCGCGACCCGTCGTTCTACCTGGCCTTCCGCCAGAAGATCGTTCCGCTGCTGCGCACCTATCCGTTCGTGCGCATCTGGCACGCCGGCTGTTCCACGGGTGAGGAGGTCTACTCCATGGCCATCCTCCTGCAGGAAGAAGGGCTGTACGAGCGCTGCCGGATCTATGCGACGGACATCAACGAGGCCGTTCTGCAGCGGGCCAAAGACGGCATCTTCCCGCTGAACACGATGCAGGAGAACACGGCCAACTACATCGCCGCGGGCGGCAAGGGGACGTTCTCCGAGTACTACACGGCCCGCTACGACTACGCGATGTTCCGGCCGTCGCTGCGGGAGAACGTCGTCTTCGCACAGCACAATCTCGTGACGGACGCGTCGTTCAATCACTTCAACGTGATCTTCTGCCGCAACGTCCTCATCTACTTTAACAACCAACTGCAGGAGCGCGTGCAGGAGCTCTTCCTCAACAGCATGGAGATGTTCGGCATCCTCGGGCTGGGCAAGAAGGAGACGATCCGCTACACGGCGGTGGCCGGCAACTACGAGGATCTCGACGCCGAGGAGCGGCTCTATCGGAGGATTCGGTGAGCTGCGCTGTGCGCGTTGCGGGTTGTCGGTTGGCTGTGCCGCTGCGCAGCGCGTTGCTGGACGTTTCGATGCGGCGCTGTCAGGCCACGCCAGGTGCCGCGATAGCGGCGCAAGACGGTAGCCAGGGGTGCGAGCGCTTTTTGCGAGCACCCCTGGTTCGGATGTCTATGGAGTCGCGGCACCAAAACCATGTACCTCGTTACCAGGGGTTGCTCGCAAAAGGCGCTCGCACCCCTGTCTACCCTCTTCTGCCGCTATCGCGGCGAGGCCGCAACCAAACGACAACCGACAACGCGGCCGGGGGCTGCACTTGATCGAACGCAGCCGCAACTGGTCTCCGGTGATTGAGTCGCGTCCCCGCGCCACTGCGCGGCCCCGCGACCGCGCCCGCACGCCCCAGCTCATCGTGGTCGGCTGCTCCCTCGGCGGGATGAACGCGCTGAAGGTCATTCTTACCGGTCTCTCGCGCGACTTCTGCGTGCCGATCGTGGTGGCGCAGCATCGCCACAAGAAGTCGAACGAGGAGTTGCCGGCCTATCTGCGGCGGCAGACCGATCTCAAAGTCGTCGATGCCGAAGACAAGCAGTGGATCGAGCCGGGCCACGTCTATCTCGCCCCGGCCGACTATCACCTCTTCGTCGAGCGCAACGGTACGCGCGGAGAGTTGAGTCTCTCTGTGGATGAGGCGGTGCGCCATTCGCGGCCGTCGATCGATGTCCTTTTCGAGTCGGACGCGGAAGCCTACGGCGACAAGCTGATCGGTGTCGTCCTCACCGGTGCCAACGACGACGGTGCGCGGGGCGCGGCCAGGATCAAGGCGCACGGCGGCATCGTCATCGCGCAGGATCCGGACACGGCCGAAGCGCCGGCCATGCCGCGCGGCACGATCGAGGCCGTGAAGGTGGATCGAATCTTGCGTTTGGAACAGATTGCCCCATTCCTGGCCGAGGCCTGCCAGACCGCTTGAGCCCATTGATGCCGCCCATCGCTGATGAGAAGGTGAACGTCCTGCTGGTCGACGACCAGACGAGCAACCTTCTCGCTCTCGAGTCGATCCTCGACGATCTGGGACTGAACCTCGTACGGGCGGAATCGGGTCGAGGTGCGCTGAGGGCTCTGCTGGAGCGCGAGTTCGCCGTGATTCTGCTCGATGTGCAGATGCCCGACCTCGACGGTTTCGAGACGGCCAGCCTCATCCGCGAGCGCGACAAGTCGCGCGGTACGCCCATCATCTTCCTCACGGCCTTGAGCCGGAGCGAGACGCACGTCTCGCGCGGCTACGAGCTCGGCGCGGTCGACTACATCTTCAAGCCATACCAGCCGGAGATCCTGCGCTACAAGGTGAACGTCTTCGTCGAACTGTTCCGGAAGACCGAGGCCATCACGCGCCAGGCCCGCGAGCTGGCGCGGCTCAGCAGGCAGAACGAGCTGATCCTCAATGCCGCCGCCGAGGGGGTGTTCGGGGTCAACCTCGAGGGAGTGGCCACGTTCGTCAACCCGGCCGCGGCGCGGATGATCGGGCGCAGCGCCGGCGACGTCATCGGGCACAGAGTCCATCCGCTTCTCCATCCCTCGTTCCCAGGGCTGTCGACGTGCGGCAGCGAGCGCTGTCTGCTCAATGTGGCGATGCACGGTGACCGCGTGCGCGACGAGGTCGCGGACACGTTCTTCCACGACGACGGAACCAGCTTCCCGGTCGAGTTCTGCGCGTCGCCGATGCACGATGAGGAGGGCAAGACCGTCGGGTCTGTCATCACCTTCCGCGATGTGACGGAGAAGCGTGCCGCGGCACTGGCGGCGGAGAACGAGCGCCGCTACCGCGAGGCCGAGGCACAGAATCGGGCCAAGGACAACTTCCTGGCCACGCTCTCCCACGAGCTGCGCACGCCGATGACGTCGATCCTGGGCTGGGTGCAGTTCCTGCGCACCGGCGACTACTCGAACGAAGAGCTGCGGGAGGCGCTGCACATGATCGAGAACAGCGCGCAACTGCAGAAACGCCTCATCGACGACATGCTCGACGTCTCGCGCATCATCCTGGGCAAGTTCCAGGTCGACCTCCGGCCGACGCATTTGTCGGAGATCGTCGAAGCGGCCGTCACGAACGCGCGCCCTGACGCCACCGAGCGCGGCATCCGCCTGACGTCGGATCTCGTCCGTCCTCCCGACGACCTCGTGGATGCCGATGCCTCGCGTCTGCAGCAGGTGATCGGCAACATTCTCTCGAACGCCATCAAGTTCACCCCCTCGGGCAAGCAGGTCGACCTCCGCCTGGAGCGCGTCGATCACATGTTGCAGATCAGCGTGAACGACGAAGGGGAGGGAATCGAACCGTCGTTCCTCCCGCACGTCTTCGAACGCCTCCGCCAGGCCGATGCCTCCGCCAAGCGCAGCGGCCTCGGCCTGGGCCTGGCCATCGCCCGCCACATCATCGACCTCCACCACGGCGACATCCGCGCCGAGTCGGAAGGACTGGGCAAAGGGGCCCCTTCACCGTGACGCTGCCGCTGGTGGAGCATGCGGAGATCGCGCAGACGAGAGCGTAAGCGGGCGTGGGGTTGCCGGTTCTCGGTGAAACTCGCGGCGATCACGCGGTGAATCGGCCGGCGTACGGTGGAATCCTCCCGGAACGCGCTGTACACCGCGAGGTGAGCGCCGTACACCGCGAGGTGAGCGCC
>DATLWH010000611.1:0-15083 GCA_035576505.1 Thermoanaerobaculia bacterium
GGTCACCTGTTCGGCCCATAGGATGACGTAGCTCGTTCCGTCATAGACGATGCTCGGTGCCGCCGAGGGCCGGCCGCCAACGCGGATGCCGCGTCCGTCGAGCATTTGTCCGTCGAGCGTCATGCGCCCCGCATACAGACCGTCGAGCTCACTCCAGATGATGGCGTTGTTACGGCCGCTCGTTGCCCCCGCGGGCCCGCTCTGCGCATTGGCGCTGTCGGCGATGGATACCGTTTTCGAGGCAGCCACCGATTGCCCGTTGACGACGGTTCCGGAGAGCAGTTCTGTGACGTCGGTGAAATCACACCAGAAGAAACCGGCGTCCGATCCGTTGGAAGTCAACGTCGACGCCGCGCTGAAGTCCTTGTCGCCGGTGACCTCGACGTACGATCCGATGGGTCGTCCGGTGCGGTCCAGGCGGCGGACGCCGAGCGTCCGTTTCACCGCTTCGCCGTCCATGAGCAGGTAGGAGCCTCCGGCGAATGCGAAGCCAAAACAGAGCTCGTTCAATGGCACCGGCGACGTCTCCAGCACCTCTCCTGCGGCACCGATGTGTTGCGCCGTGACGGTCGTTCCGCTTTCGATGATCGTGACGTAGGTGTCGCCATCAGAAGCGAGGTCGAAGACTCCCGGGATATATGAGGTCGTGGCTATTTTGGAAGTCGAGCCGGCGGCGCCGTTCGCGTCGAGCGGCGTGGAATCGATGGTCGTGCCTCGCTGCGAGACCACCAGGAAGCCGCGCCCGTTTGAGGCCACCATCGAGGCAGAGGCGGGAGGGCTGGCGGGCGACACCGTTCTCGGTCCGTCAACGACGTTGGCGTTGCGGTCGAGTACGACCATCAGGCCGTTGGAAACGATGACGGTCCGGTTGCCGTTGCTGGCCGCGCCTCCCACGTTGACGGTGGCATGCTCGGCAAGCAGGCGAGGGTTGGAATCGAGAAGGGCACCGTCGCGGCTGACTCGAGCTCCGTAGAGCGCGCCCTTGGGCGATGTGGGCGTGGATTCGGTCCAATAGACAAGGTAGGCGTCGCCGGTGAAGACGACATTCACATCGTGGGTCTCGGAGGTGATTGTCGGAATGCGTATGCCGAGGGGATCGATCATGTCGCCGGCGGCGTTCATGCGCGCCGCGTAGAGACGGTGGCTGGGCGCCCGGTTGCGGAATCCGTCGACCCATGCCACCAGAAAGTCGCGTCCGTCCGACGCGGCCGCAGTGCCATACCGGGAACCGGGCGCCGGGCCGTACACGGGTTCGGAGATGGGCCGCTCGCCGGAAACCTCGGCGAACGCTGCTACGGCAACAAAGAGTAGCGAGATTGCGGTCACGATCGAGCGTTTCATGGGAGGTCCTCGCCACTTGCGAGAGTCCGGCGTAACGTTGGTGCGCCATTCTGTTTTATGGCTTTATAGCATAACTGCCGGTGGACGACGAGGGGACCCGCACCGTCTGCAGTGATCAACCGCTTCGGAAACCGCTCGCCGGTCGGCGATCTGGGCTGACAACGTATTGCTCGATGCGAACGCGTATTTTCATCCCTCAGGAAGGTCTTCAGCGAGCCCGCGCGAACCGTAAATCCACACCTTTCCGCCACTTGCAACGGTTCGGTTACGGCGGTCAGAAACGTGCAGCTTTGTCAAGTCGGATGTGGAAAGTGCAAACCGTCTTGGGCAATTGCACAAAAAACGCTGCTACGGATGTGTCTGAATTTTGCTAACTCCAGTAGATGCAATGGATTCGCTCATTTCGCCCACGGAGTTGTGCAAAGCGGTCAGAAGGCCCCATTCTTCGCGGCTATTCAACGTTTTTCACAGGGCTTTCCACAGCGTTTTCCGCAGAAACTGTGCAAAGCCCGCATCGCCTTCCCGGAGGAGCCGCGGCTCGGCGCCGGTCAGGTCGACGATCGTCGATGGTCTTCCCTTGCGCGAGCCCTGGTCGAGAAGCCCGTCCAGACCGTTTTGCATATCCTCTGAAAGGGCCTGAGGGCTCGTAACAGGCGGTTCGCCGCTTCGGTTGGCGCTAGTGGAAACGAGCGGTCCTGTGCGGTCCAGGAGCGCGCGCAGCCACGGGAGATCGGGGATGCGTACGGCGATGGTGCTGCCGCCGGCGGCGAGAATGGCGGTGAGCGGCGCCGGCCAGATGCGGCGTAGCTCTTCCGGGACGGTGGCACCCAGGGCACGAAGTTGATCGATGGACGACGCGATGACGACGAATGGCTTGTCGTCGCCCCGTCCTTTCATCGCCGTGATTCGGGCCATCGCTCGCTGATCCGTCGCCACGGCGTGGAGGCCGTAGATCGTGTCCGTGGGAATGAGGGCGATACCGCCCGCTCGAAGGACGCCGGCCAGCTCGTCGAGCACGTCGTCGGGGGGATCGCCGTCGACGCGCCAGCCTTTCATCGCCGGGCCTTCGCCGTCCGCCCCCGGGCGCCGTCGAGCAGCTCGCGCGCGTGGAGCACGGCGGAGGCCGGAATCGATTCGCCGCCGAGCATGCGGGCCACTTCGCTGACCCGCTGGTCGTCGCTGTCGAGACGGCGGATGCGCGCCCGCGTATGGCCCGCGGCGTCTTCTTTCCAGACGAAGAAGTGGGTGGTGCCGAAGCTGGCGATCTGGGGAAGGTGAGTGACGCAGATGACCTGATTGCCGCCGGCGAGCTCCTGCAGCTTCCGGCCGACGACCTCGGCCACACGGCCGCCGATGCCGGCGTCGATCTCGTCGAAAACGAGCGTCGCCGCGGCGGCGTGGTGCGAGGCCTTGAACAGTGCCGCGGCGATGGCGAGCTGAATGCGGGAGAGCTCGCCGCCCGAAGCGATCCGTTGCATCGGCTTCGGCTCCTCGCCGCGGTTCGGGGCGATGAGGATCTCGATGCCATCGATGCCGTGCGAGGCGGCGTGCCCGCGCGCCGGTTCCGCGCTGTCGACGACGACTTTCACCGTCGTCCGTTCCATGGCCAGATCGTTCAGCTCGTTCTGGATGGCGCTCTCGAATTTCTTCGCCGCTTTCTTTCGCGCCGCCGAGAGCGCCTCGGCAGCGCCGCGCCAGGCGCTGAAGCGCTGCTCTTCTATCCGCCCCAGCTTGTCGACGCTCGTTTCGTAGTCGCTGAGCCGCTCGAATTCGTCCTGGATCGCGCCCAGGTGCGTGAGTACGGCCTCGACGGAGCCGCCGTATTTTTTCTTGAGCCGCTCGATGGTGACGAGCCGGTCCTCGATCTCTTCGAGCCTGGCCGGGTCATGGCGCACGGAATCCGAGAGGCGGGACAGGCCTCGCGACGTTTCCTGGAGGCGATAGATGGCATCCTCGATCTCCGAAACGATCGTGGCGATGTCGGCGATCTCGCGAGCCAGCGGCTGGACGAGGTGAAGGGCCCGCGAGAGCTGCGCGAGCGCGGATGCTTCGTCGTCGTCGACGAGTGCGAAGGCGCCGCTCGTGGCCTCGGCCAACTGCCGGGCGTTGGCCAGCATGCTCCGCTCCGAGCGCAGCGACTCTTCTTCGGCCGGATCGACCTTCGCGGTGGAAATCTCGTCGATCTGGTAGCGAAGCAGGTCGAGCCGCAGCGTACGGTCCCGCTGGGCGTCGGTCAGCTCGCGCAATTGGCCGGCGGCCTCGTGCCACGCGGCGTGCGTCTCGCGCACCGTGCCGAGCAGCGCGGCATGGCTACCGTATTCGTCGAGCAGCTCGCGGTATCCCTGTCCGGCCACGCGGCCGTGCGACTCATGCTGCCCGTGAATCTCGAGGAAGGCATCCATCGCCCCGCCAAGCTCGCGCACCGAGAGCGGAGAGCCGTTGATGAGGACTCGGCCGCGGCCGGTCGCGGCGATCTCCCGCTTGACGATCAGCTCGACGCCGCCGTCCATGTCGTCCGTATCGATCCCGATGGCCTCGAGCACATCGCGGGCGTCCGCCGGGAGATGAAACACCGCCTCGGCGGTCATCTTGTCCGCTCCCGCGCGAATCATCTCCGTGGAGCTGCGCGCGCCGCGCAGGAACTCGAGCGAGTCGATGAGCAGTGACTTGCCCGCGCCGGTCTCGCCCGTCAGAACGTTCAGCCCCGGCCCCGGCTCGATGGCGAATTCCTCGACGATGGCGAGGTTGCGGACCTTGAGGTACGTGATCATCGGCTGGAAGTGAAGTCTACCGCCAGCGGCGGCGTTTCCGGTGCTGCCTGGGGCCCCTGGAGCGAGTCACGCGGCAGAACCTTTGCTTTGGTATGCCTGGAACCGAGAGGTGACGATGAAAGGGTTACGCATCTTCGCGATTGTGGCACTGGCCGCGTTTGCTGCCTGCACTCAGGAACAGACGAATGAGACGAATACCTCCGCGCCGAGAGCGGCTCGGAATGGGGCCCAGAAGGCGCTGGAGCCGTTCGATGTGTCGACGCCGCTCGGCGGGAAGGAGCCTCCGCTGACGCAGCAGGAGCTCGATCGGCAGCGTTTCGATCAGCAGTGGCGGCAGCTGCAGTCGTTTCGCGCGCAGGAGGCGGCGCGCGCGGCGGCGCAACAGCAGCAGGCGGCCGTGCTGCAGCAGGCCGCGCAACAAGCGCAGCAGGCGTCGATCCCCATCGTGCATGGCAAGAAAGAGTCCTTCAAAGGGCTCGATGCGAACGCGATCAACAGCGCCCCGGCCAACCTTCCCATCACGGGCGACGTGCGCGGCCCCTCCGTGCTGCGGGCGCAGGTGTACCTCGACCGCAATCACTACTCTGTCGGATCGATCGATGGACGATGGGGCCGGAATTCAGCGATCACGGTCTGGTGGTGGCAGAAGGCGCACGGGATGGCGCCGACGGGCGATGTGGATGATGCGACGTTTCAGTCCATCGCTCAGGCCGCAGGGGCTGGACCGGTCGTGATGCCGTATACGCTGACGGCCGACGATCTGAAGGGGCCGTTCGTTCAGATCCCTGACAGCCCGTACGAGAAGGCGAAGCTCGACTGCCTCTGTTACCAGTCGCTGCGGGAGGAGTTGTCGGAACGGTTCCACTGCACCGAGGACTTTCTGGAGCTTCTGAACCCGGGCGTGAAAATCAACGACCTGCAGGCGGGAACATCGCTCAACGTGCCGAACGTCCGGGCGCCGCTGACGCAGGACCAGCCGGACATCGCAAAGATCGTGATCTCGATCGCAGGCAATTCGTACAACGCCTTCGACGCCAACGGCAACCTGATCTTCCATGCGCCGACCACGCTCGGCTCGACGTACGACCCTTCACCCGATGAGACGGTTCACGTCGTGAACATCACGCCGATGCCGCACTTTCACTACGACCCGACGCTCTATCACGATGTGCCGGACAGCGAGCCGGACGCGCATATGAATCCGGGTCCCAACTCGCCGGTCGGCGTCGTGTGGATGGCGCTGAGCAAGCCGCACTACGGAATGCACGGCACCCCGGATCCGGACTCGATCGGCTATGCCTCCTCGCACGGCTGCGTGCGTCTGACGAACTGGGATGCGCAGGAAGTCTCGCACCGCATCCGCAAGGGGATCGATGTGTCGTTCGTCGATACGACGTCGAAGAACATGCCGGACGTGGCGAAGAAGTAGCCGGCCGGGCGACATCGGATCGTCGACGACGCGCAGACTCCCGGAGGCTATGCGAAGCCTCGCCGAGGCTATGCGAAGCCTCGCGGAGGCTATGCGAAGCCTCGTGGAGGCTATGCGAAGCCTCGCGGAGGCTGTTCACAGCCTTTCAGAGTCCGTAAGAGACACCAAAATTAGTGGATTCACGTACTTTATCGACACGAGGTTTCCCTCGAATGCACCGCTTTTGGAACCGTTCGGTCCTGATGCCTCAGGGCTTCGCAGTCGATGGAGCGAAGAGCTGCTGAATACCGACGCCGACGAAGTACTGGCGAAGCTTCGTGAAGACCGGTCCGGAATGTCCGTTCTCGTATGACGCCACGGCTGAAAACTTCGAGAATGGGTCGGCCTTGTAGAAGATCGCCGCCTTGTACGAGTGCTGTGTGCGCGGTGTCGATGCCGGCCGGTCGCTCACGTCGTTGAGCACGGTTTCCTCGGAGAGATCGACCGCGTAGTGATCGAGTAGATAGAGGTGATAGGTCACCACGCCGTCGGCCACGTTGCCGTTCGAGCTCACGCCGGAGACATTCTGGGAACGGCGGCCCGCCGATAGCCGGAAGCTCAAAGGAAGGGTACGCGTCCGGCTTTGCGACAGGAGATTCACGGCCTGAAAGAACGGCAGCCAGCCGTCGACGACGATCGTCACGTCGGTGTTCCGGTCCTCGGAGTGGATGGCTCTGGCGAATTGACCCTCCAACCCGACGCGGACCCGGTTGAGGACGATGCCAAATGATTTCTCCGGCGAGCGGATGGCGCCGGTCAGGCGGTTGTCGTCGATGAATTGCGTCCCCGTCCCCTTTCGGTCGGTCGTGTCGATCGAAACGCTGAGCTCCTCCTGAAGGTTGCGTGCCGCGGGAATCAGCGTCGGGTCGGAGCTGACCTGGACCAGACGCAGCAGGCCGCGCGAGAACTGGAAGCGCATGACGCCGGCCGGGTCGCCGGTGCCGGTGGAACTGGAGTCGGCCGAGACGGTTGGGCCGATGTGGAACGAGTAATTGAGCGGCGTGAGGCCGCAGAGCGCGATTGCGTTGCCGGTGGGTGGGAGCAATGTCACGGTTGCCGTGGTGAGCCCGGAGGCATCCGTTCCTTCGATCGGTCCGTTGAGCGGCTGCGATGCGTGGAGCGTAACGATCGAGCCGCCGATGAAGGCGTTCGTGGTGACATCCGTGACGGTGGCCTCGACCGGCGTGCCGCCGCCGATGACGAGCTTGACCGCGGCCCCGGCGACGATCGTCGACGGCATGGTGTCTTTCGGAAACGTGATCGTCGGATTCTGCGTGGCGGCATTCAGCTCGAACCGCGGGCTGGTGGCCGCGCAGTCGTCTCCGAGGGCGACCGCCGCGACGAGCAGAGCGAGGAGGCTGAGCAGCGTGCGGCGAATCACTGAGCCCCCGCCGGTTTCATCATTTGCGTGATGGCCTTGGTGAAATTGTCGAAGGTGATCTGCGTCCCCTGGACTCGCATGATGTCGAACGTCCCGCCGAGAGCGGGAAGGCTGAAACCATTGGAGCTGACGCAGAGAACGATTGCGTCTCCCAGATCGATGCACGACTGCTGATCGAAGCGGCTGAAGTCGATGACGTCGGCCGGCTGCACGTTGGTGATGCCGATCGTCGTGAATCCTTTCCGGGAACACTGAGCGGCCACGGCAGTTGCGGTCGATGCCTGCGGAGGATTCGCGAATGTCAGCATGGTCGCTGTCGCTGTCGGTGTCTCCGGTTCAGGAACGGCTGGAGCGCTGCCCGGCGCGGGTCCGGCGCTCCTCTTCGATTTCGGTTTTGTCGTCATCATCTCCTCCGGATCAAAGGGAGAGGCTTGCCGAGCCTCGAGAATTTCGGATACGAATCGGAATCGGTTTTCCGGCCTCAAATGCCGGCCTCGAGAAACATGTCCTCGAGATCGATCTGATCGATCTCGCCGTCATCGACGACGGCGCGGACGACGGTCCCGTCGCGCTTGAGCGTGACGATCGTGGGATCGGGCGTTTCGCCGATCTCCTGCCGCAGCGCGGCTCCGACGGCGGCATCGCTGGTCACCTGGACGGCGCATCGGGGCGTGGCCCCTCCGAGCTCGTCGCGGTCACTGATCTCGCCGGCCAGTACCGCCAGTTCGCTTGCGCGCTGGCTGGATCCGATGATGAGCATGGATACCTGCCCGGCGCTGAGAACCTGATCGAGAGTCTTGTCGCGTGGAACGATGATGGGAGCGGACATGGGCGCGCGCCTCCTTCTGCAACACAAAGATTACACAAGAGGCCGTTCGGATGCCTCCGGAATTACGCCACGGCCTGTCGGAGCATATCCGTCGAAATGCCGGGTGATTTCAGGTTGCCGATCAGCGTGAGCGAGAGCGATTCGGGGTCGACGATCGTGCCGGCCACGTAGGCGATGTCCTCGAGTGTCACGGCGTCGATCGCGGCGGTGATCTCGTCGGGGGAGAACTGGCGGCCGAAGTAGTACTCCTGTCTGGCCAGGCCGGACATGCGGCTGACCGTCGATTCGAGCGAGAGCAGGATCGAGCCTTTGAGGTGCAGCTTCGCGGAATTCAGCTCGTCCGCGGTGGCGCCGCCGCTCTTGATCGTGCGCATCTCGGCGAGCGTCATGTCGAGCACGCGCTTGAGGTTCTTCGGTGCGCAGGCGGCGTAGATGGCTTCGTAGCCGCCGTTGATGTACCCGTTGTGGTACGACATGACGGTGTAGACCAGTCCCTCTTTCTCGCGGATTCGCTGAAAGAGCCTCGACGACATCCCCCCGCCCAGGATGGCGTTGAAAAGCGCCGCCGCGTAGCGCTCGTCGCCTTGCTGCGGGAACCCGCGCGAACCCAGGCAGAGGTGAACCTGCTCGAGCTCCCTCTTCTCGCGCAGGATCACGTGTTGCGCGGGCTTCGGTGCCGTCCAGGTTCGCGTCACCGGGGGTTTGGTGTCGCTGGCAAATGTCTTCTCCAGGAACGGCAGAATCTCCTCGGGGCGCACATTGCCGGAGGCGCAGAAGATCATGTTCGACGGATGAAAGGTCTCGTCGTAGTGGGCGAGTATCTGCTTCCGCCCAAGCCGGTTCACGGTCTCCTCGGTGCCCAGGATCGGGCGGCCCAGTGGGTGGTCGGGCCAGAAGGCGGTGACGAAGATCTCGTGAACAAGGTCGTCAGGCGTGTCTTCGACCATCTTGATCTCTTCGAGGATGACGCCGCGCTCGACCTCCAGATCGTCGTCGGTGAAGCGGGGGGAGATGACGATGTCGGTCAGCAGTCCGAGCGCGATCAGCACCTGCTCGTCGAGCACGTGGCAGTAGAACGAGGTGTATTCCTTGCCGGTGAAGGCATCGACGTCGCCGCCGAGGATGTCGATCACCTTGGCGATGTCGCTCGTCGACCGCGTGGCCGTCCCCTTGAACACCAGGTGCTCGAGGAAGTGCGAGGCGCCGCTGTGCTCCTCCGTCTCGACGGCGGAGCCGCTGCGCAGGTAGTAACCCAGCGCCACGGAGCGGACATAGGGGAGGGTCTCGATCAGGATCGTCAGCCCCGAGGGGAGGACGTACCGGCTGACGTTCTTCATGTTCGATGACATTCGAAGCGGGATTGTAGTGGGAGCGGCCGCGTTGCCGGTCTGCCAAGTTGAGAGGCTCAAACCTGACGCGGCACCTGGGAGGCGGCGCGGCAGAAACGTTTGGTGCGCCGCTGTTGGCCGAGCCTTGGGCAACCAACGCTGCCGGCCGTGCCGGCCTAGTGGTAGACCGTTCCGGCCGCGGCGAGACGCAACAGTTTTTCCTGGTCGTAGTCGACCGAGGTGTAGACCCAGGTTTCGTAGGTGTCGGCGCCAAGAAGGTTGATGAGCGCTTTGCCGTGAGTGGGGGGGCGGACGCCGATGAAGGGACCGCCCGCGTAATCTTTGATCGGAATGCCGGGGAGCCCGGGCGGTGCCTGGGGGTTCGTGCTGGTCGAGGTGTCGCTGGTGGATCTCGTGCCGCTGGTGGACGCCGTGTCCGTGGTACTTGGCGCGGTGGTCGTCGTCGGGGTGGTCTGTGACGGGGGGGTAGTGACGCCGGGAGGATTCTGGCCGGGAACCTGGCCGGGAGCGTTGTGTTGGGGCAGCGCGCCCGCGGCTGCCTGCGGGATGACGAGCCAGTCCACCTCGCCGGTGAGCGGGTCGATGAACTCGCCTTTCACTCCCCGGATCATGCGCGGCTGGCGTGCGTCCTTGAGTTGTTGCGGGGAGGTCGGATAGGTGTTGTTCTTCGTCCGGAATTCAGTGATTGCCTTCGCGTACTGCTGCATGGCGAAGATCGTCTCGCGTTCGCGCTCACGCTTCATGACGGTCGACCACATACGTGGGACGGTATAGGCGACCACGATCATCATGATGGTCAGGATCACGACGACGGCGGCCAGCGTGAAGCCGGACTCCGCGGTAGCGGGGTGACGCGGTGGGGCGGTCTCGCGGCTGTCCACGTCACCAGGTCTTGTACGCTGTGCCATCGAGTCCATTGCCGGGGGCCTGGCTGTGTACGTCGTAGATGCCCGGCGCGGCGTTGTCGGCCTGCGCGGACGGATCGGTGGGAATCGAATTCGCGTCTGAGGAATCGGGAGTGTTCTGCACCTCCTCCCAGTCGGCCTTGCCCGTGATCGGGTCTTTGGGAATGTTGCGGAGGTAGTGCTCCTGCTGGAGCGTTTGCAGGCTCTCGGGGTACTTCTGCTTGTCCGCGTAGTAGTCGTCGAGCGCTTTGCGCATTTCGAACAGGTCGTGGTGCAACGCTGCTTCACGCGCCTTCGTCGTGGCCCATTTGACATTGGACACGGCGACGGCGGCGAGGATGCCGATGATCGTGACGACGACGATCAGCTCGATGAGGGTGAAACCGGCTTGTTTCTTTTGGCGCTCTTTCACGGTGACTCCCGGGGTTCGGTAGTGGATCCTTCACCATTCGTTGTAATGCGTCTTCCCATCGAGGGCGGGCGCGGTTGACTTCGAGTGAACCTCGTAGACGTTCTTATCGCTGCCCGATTGCGAATCGGGATCGTCATCGGCGGAAAGGGTGTTCCATTCTTTCTTGCCGGTCATCGGATCGATGAGATCCCGGTCGCGGAGGAGGCGCACTTTCTGGCCGCTGTTGAGCTCGATCGGTTTCGTGAGCTCGGCAAGATCCTTCGGCCATGGACCCTGTTCGAGGTTGGGCGGATCTTTCATCCCGGCCGGATTTGTCGCCGGCTGCATGCGTAGCTCGTGGTAGCGATCGATGGCTTCGGTAATCTTCCGCAGACGGTCGTGAAGCTCGATCTCCTTCTGCCGGCGAATACCGAAGTTCGCGAGGGGCAGAGCCACGGTGGCCAGGATGCCGACGATGGCCACGACGGTGATCAATTCCGCGACCGTGAAACCAGATGCTGCTGTGTTGCGGCCTTTCATCAGTCGACCTTGGCATGGCCTCCCGACACCGCCGCGTTGACGACCGTGCCGTTGCCGTCGGTGAGGTTTGGATTCTCGAGTACGAGGTATGTGTCGCCCGGAGACCCGCCACGAACGCGCAGCGAGGCGATGTCACCGCCGCCGTTGTAGAACTGCAGCGGCTTGCCATTGGACGAGGTGATGCGGACGGTGCCGTGCTCGCGATCGATCGTTGCCACCGGCGGCGTCCTGGGATCGATCACCAGGGCCGGACCGAAGACGACTTCGCTCACGTCGAGCGTGTGCGGGTCGTAGTGGAGCATGAGTTGCTGGGTGGTCAGGCCGTCGAGATCCATTCCCACGACGTTCCAGATCTTCTCTTCGCCGGCCTTGAACGCCAGGCGCATCGGCTGGGGCTCGATGCGCGGGGCCAGTCCGGCGTTGTCTACGATGCTGCTGTCTGCGGAAACCGACTGGGCGACGACGGTTCCCCCAGGCGGCGTGGAGAGCTCGCTCTGCGGCTGCGGCCGCTGCGGCGGCGGCTGCGGAGCGTTTGGATTCGGAATCGGCGGTTGTTGATTCGGCGTACGGCCGCGGAACGGGTCGTTCGGCGGAGTTCCGGGCGTCACGACCATGCCGGCTGGAATCGGGTTGCCGTCAGGATCGACGTTGCCGGTACGGAACTGTTGCGCGCTGCGCGGCGTGAAGGGGTCGGCCGTCGACTGCGATTCGAGGCGAGGCGACAGGCCGCGGAAACTCAAGTTGCTCTGCGTTCCCACCCACATTGGCGCGAGATCTTCCTCGGTGATGTCCGGCATGCGGATGATGTGCGGCGTCATCGTCAGCATCAGGTCCGTGCGATGCCGTGTGGCTGCGTTTTCGGTGAACAACCGTCCGAGGATGGGGATGTCGCCGAGGAACGGTGTCTTGGAGTTTGTATTGGTGGTGGTCTCCTGAATGAGGCCGGCCAGGAAGTTCGTCTCGCCGTCCTTGAGGCGGATGGTGGCCTCGATCGTGCGCGTATTGAATGACGGCGGAGCGTCGGCCGAGGGCTTGGAGCCGACGTCCGACACTTCGACGGTCAGCTTGAGCGTAACCTCCTGGTTGTGGTGCACGCGCGGCTCGATGGAGACCTTGATGCCGACGTCCTGATACTGGAACGATGTCGCCGGCAGGCTACCCAATGTTGTGCCGCCCTGGACGCCTGTGGTGAACGTCGTCACCGGAACAGGGACGCGCTGGCCGATATGCAGCGTGGCCTTCTCCCCCTCGGAGATGCGCAACTCGGGATTGGCGAGCGTCTCGGCGTTCCCAAGGCTCTTGGCCAGGTTATAGGTAATCGTGGGGATCGTGAAGTTGAGGTTGGAGCTCCTGATGCCCCGAAGTGTATTGAGAGTCCCGGGGAGGGTGGTGGCGGTGCCCGTCGTGCTCGTGGCCGTGGCGACGTTTCCCGCGGCAAGCGAGCCCCCCAGATTGGCGACGAAGGCGCCGATGTCGCTCGTCTTGTCGAGATCGACCTGCAAAAGCTCGACATCGACGACCACTTCCGCCTTGGCTTTGTCGTTGGCTTCGATGATCTTCTCGGCGATGCGCACCTTGTCGGCGGTGTCGCGGATGGTGATGGCGTTGAGCGCCTTCAGCGGGAAGACGTTGCGCGCCTCGATCATGGTCCGGACGACGTTGGTGACCTGTTCGGCGTCGCCGTTCGACAGATAGAACGTGCGGATGACGAGGTCTTCGTAGTCGCGCCGGGCCTGGGGGTTGTCGGGAACGACGATGATGGTGTGGTCGTCGAGCGCTTTGTAGAAGTGATTGGCCGCCTGCATGAGGCGCTCGAGGGCCTGCTGCGCCGTGACGTCTTTCAGCTCGATGGCGATCCGGTCGTCCTTGACCGCCTGATCGAAGAGGATGTTGATGCCGAAAGCGTTGCCGAGGGCTTTGTAGATCTCCTTGACCGGCGTCTCCTTCGGGAAGGAGAGGGAGATGGGCTGGTCGGAGCTGGGGACGAGCTGCGGCGGCTGCGACTTCGTGATGTTGGCCTTGGCCCGGCGCTTGATCTCATCGATCGAAACGGGTTGGTTTGCCCGCGCCGCGTCCCTGAGAGCGTTGACGGCCTTGCCGTATTCGACGGCCGCGAACTGGTTCGTCGGATCGAGCCGGACGGTCAGTTCCAGCTCCGTGACGGCAAGCTGCATCAGGCGCATCTGGTCGCTGTCGCGGGCGTTCAGCGCCGAGGCGCGCAGCGTCTTCCCTTTTTCGAAATGCACGCGCGAGGCTTCGAGCTTCGCGCGCTTGAGGTCGATCTTGTAGATCGTGTTGTTTGGATCGACGTCAACCGCCTTCTGGTACTCCAGGACAGCCTGATCCCAGTCCTTCGACTGTTCCGCCGTCTTCGCCTTCTGGAAGGCGTTGTAGCTGGTGCAGGAGAAAACCGTCAGTGATAGCGCGATGGCTGCGATTCCGAGTTTTATCTGGTTCATTCGTTTTTCGGGAGTCGGGAGTCGGGTGTCGGGTGTCGGAGAAACGATGCAGCACGTTTCTCCGACTCCCGACTCCCGGCTCCCGACTCCCTCCTCATTCTGTTCTGACGGTGGCTGCATGAAAAAGGTTACTGCCCCAGCGGAACCCGGGTCTTCACGTCGGGTGGGAAGCCGACGTAGCCGATCTCGACCGATTCGATACCGATGCTGCTGAGCACGAACTTGCCGTCGATCGTCTCGCCGACGCGGAGGTTGAAGATCTCGCCGTTCTTGATGAACGTCGCGATCGGATTATTGGCCGGGCCGAAGGTGCCGATGTACTTGTAGTCGGTGAATGCGGGTGGTACACGTGGAGGGGGCGGAGGAGGATGCAGCCTCTGCTGCTCCTTCCAAGCCTCGTCGCATGCGTCGCCGATTCCGTTGTGATCGCTGTCGGCCTGGTCGGGGTTGTAGACCGTCGGACAGTTGTCGCGGAAGTCGGGGATGCCGTCGTGATCCTGATCGGGCGGCAGCGGGGGCGGTTTGATAGGTGGAGGAGGCGGCTTCGGAGGCGGTTCCTTGTAGGCGAACAGATTGCGTGCGATCTTGTAACTGCCGGGCTGAGGGTCGAGCCACTCGAAGTGCAGCATGGGAACACCAGGCGTGCTTGCGCTCACCGCCACGCGTGGGCTTCGGGCGTGTGCGGCCGTTGCCGTGGCCGCGGACGCCGGCAGCGGCGCCGAGTCGCCATGCGAGCTCGACGCGAACGCATAGATCGCAAAGACGGCGATGAGGATCACGCCGATCAGAGTCCAGGTTTTCCAGTTCATCCAGTCCATCACAGCTGTTTGCTCGCGCCGGGCGTGCGCACGTCGCGGAACAAGGTCTTGAGTCGAATGTTGAGCGTCAGGATCTTGTCGCTGCCGGCCCCTGGGGTCTTGTCGTTGCTCCCGTTCGAGGCCAGGCTGATCCCGTCGATGATCACGAACTGATCGGATAGTTCCAGCAGGTTGATGAGACGCCGCACCTGTTCGTAGGTCCCCGCCACGGTGAATGCGATCTCGACCGTGGTCGTGCCGATCGAGCCTCGCCCCCCGTTGGCCATGATGGGCGAGTTCTTGGACTCGCCGGTCGTGAACTGGTAGCTGGGCGGCTCGAGGTGGCTGGCGGCGGCGAGCTTCTTCACCTCGTCGATCAGCACCGTGAGCCGTTGCGCCGGCGTGGACCACCGCTCGTTGTACAGCACCTGCAGGTCGGTCTGCGCCTTCTTGTAGGCGGCGAGCTGCTGCTGGATGGTGATCCGCGCGTGACGTGCCTGCTCGAGCCTGCCCTGGGTCTGTTCCTTGAGCGAGTCGAGGTCTTCGAGGCGGCTGACGTATTGCACGCGATAGGTGAAGAAGAAGACCGTATTCGCGAGCAGCAGCACGCCGAGGACGATCAGGAGGATCCGCTTCTCACGCCAGATCATTCGACCCTCCTGGCGATCGACGGCCGGTAATCGACGCTGAGAGTGATGTGGTACTCGCCGCCGGTCAGGGTCTCATTGGTAGGGAAGGCGTTGGCGAAGTGGGGGTCGCGATTGAAGCTGTTGAGCGTCGTGGTGAGGCCTTCGCCGGTCTTGGCGATGCAGGTCATCGAGAGATGGACCAACCCGTCTTTGGCGAAGGCGG
>DATLWH010000612.1:0-3701 GCA_035576505.1 Thermoanaerobaculia bacterium
AGATGAACGTCGGCCTCGACGCCGTGCGCACCGCCCTCGCCGCCGCCAACGCCAACCGTCCCAAAGGAGCGGTGGCCGGCCCGCAGAACGCATACGTTGTTCAGTCGAACGATCAGCTCTTCAAGGCCAGGCAGTATCGCAGCCTCATCGTCACCTCGCGCGACGGGAAGCCGGTAATCCTCTCCGAGGTCGCCAGCGTCGTCGATTCCGTCGAAAACATCAACAGCGCCGGGTCGGTGAACGGCAAGCCAGCCATTTCACTCGTCCTCTTCCGCCAGCCGGGCGCGAACATCATCGGCACCGTCGACCGCGTCCGCTCGCTGCTGCCCCAACTGCGGGCGGCCATTCCGCCGTCGATTCACCTCGACGTCTCTCTGGACCGGACGAGCACCATCCGGGCCTCGGTCATCGACGTCGAGCGCACGCTCGTGATCTCGATCGCGCTGGTCATCCTGGTCGTCTTCCTCTTTCTCCGCAGCGGATGGGCCACGATCATCCCCAGCGTGGCCGTGCCCCTCTCGCTCGTCGGCACGTTCGGCGTGATGTATCTGCTCGGATACTCGCTCGACAACCTCTCGCTCATGGCGCTCACCATCTCCACCGGCTTCGTCGTCGACGATGCCATCGTCGTCATCGAGAACATCACGCGCCACCTCGAGAACGGGTTGCAGCCGCTCGAGGCCGCCCTGCGCGGGGCGCGCGAGATCGGCTTCACCGTCTTCTCCATGAGCACCTCGCTCATCGCCGTCTTCATCCCCATCCTCCTCATGGGCGGCATCGTCGGACGGTTGTTCCGCGAATTCGCAGTGACGCTCAGCGTGGCCATCGCCATCTCGCTCGTCGTCTCGCTCACCACCACGCCGATGATGTGCGCGAAGTTCCTCACTCCGCCCGGCGAACGGAAACATGGCCGCCTCTACCATTGGAGCGAGCGCGGGTTCGACCGGCTGCGGCGCGGCTACGAGCACGGGCTCGACTTCGTCCTCGGCCACACACTGCCCGTACTGCTCGTCACACTGGCCACCCTCGGCCTCACGATCTACCTCTACGTCATCATCCCGAAAGGATTCTTCCCGCAGCAGGACACCGGACGGCTCAGCGGCAACGTGCAGGCGGCGCAGGACACCTCGTTTCCGGCGCTCCTGGCCAAGCTCAATCAGTTCATGCGCATCGTGCAGAAAGACCCTGCCGTCGAGAACGTCGTCTCCTTCACCGGCGGAGGCCGCGGCGGCGGCAACACGGCCAGCATGTTCGTCACGCTCAAGGATCTGGGTGTACGCAAGGCCTCGGCCCAGGAGATCATCGCCCGCCTCCGGCCGAAGACCGCGCACATTCCCGGCGCCCAGCTCTTCCTCAGCGCCGTCCAGGACGTCCGCGTCGGCGGCCGGCAGAGCAACTCCGACTACCAATACACACTGCAAGGCGACAACGTCGCCGAACTGATGTCGTGGGCGCCGAAGCTCGAGAAAGAGATGCGCAAGCTCAAAGACCTGCGCGACGTCTCCAGCGACCAGCAGAACAAAGGACTGCAGGCCACCGTCATCATCGACCGCCAGACCGCGGCGCGCCTCGGCGTATCGCTCGCCGCCATCGACAGCACGCTCTACGACGCCTTCGGGCAACGGCAGGTCTCCGTGATGTACAGCGGCATGAACCAGTACCACGTCGTCCTGGAGGTCGACCCGAAGTACAGCGTGTCGCCGGCGTCGCTATCGAGCGTCTACGTCCATTCGTCGAATGGCCGCGACGTCCCGCTCAGCGCCTTCGCCACCTTCGGCATCGATCAGACGCCGCTGGCCATTCCCCACCAGGGCCAGTTCCCCGCCGTCACGATCTCGTTCAATCTCGACCCGGGCGAATCGCTCGGACAGGCTACCGTCGCCATCGAAGACCTGGAGCGGAAGATGGGGATGCCCTCATCGATCCACCCGGGCTTCCAGGGAACAGCCCAGGCCTTCCAGGCCTCGCTGGCGAACGAGCCGATCCTGATCCTGGCCGCCCTGCTGGCGGTTTACATCGTCCTGGGCATCCTCTACGAGAGCCTCATCCACCCGCTGACGATCCTCTCCACGCTCCCCTCCGCCGGCGTCGGAGCGCTGATCGCCCTCCTGCTCACGAACACCGAGTTCACGATCATCGCCCTCATCGGCATCATCCTTCTGATCGGCATCGTGAAGAAGAACGCCATCATGATGATCGACTTCGCGCTCGAGGCCGAGCGGAAGGAAGGAAAGAGTCCCCTCGACGCCGTCCGCGAAGCCTGCCTCCTCCGCTTCCGTCCCATCATGATGACCACCATGGCCGCGCTCTTCGGCGGCCTCCCCCTGGCCCTCGGCACCGGCGTGGGCAGCGAGATGCGCCGCCCCCTCGGCATCGCCATCGTCGGCGGCCTGATCGTCAGCCAGATGCTGACGCTCTTCACGACGCCAGTGACGTACATCTACCTCGACCGCCTGCGCTGGCGCGCAAGAAAGCGGCACGCCGCCGCGCACAGCGCGGCGTAAGGCGCGCCCGCCTCACATAGACTGCAGAATCGCTTTCACTTCGTTATCGTCAAAGCACACAAAGACGTAGATCAGCCCACAGTCCGCCAAGACATAGTCATCGTTGATTGAGTCGAATTGACCATAGAACGACATCGGCTCCTTACACACTGGGCAATGCGGCCACTCCGGAGGCTGAAGAAACGTGGGCTGGCCGCCTAGCTGGTGTCGCTTACCAATCTCGTCAGGAGCCCAACGAAACGGCGTCAGAGCGTGGGCAGCCTCTTCCATCGGCAGAGGAACAAGTTTGAACGCTGGTACCTTTCTCATCGTCTCAGCCTTCAGACCTCCACCTCACCAAGGTAGCTGCGCTGGCATAAAAGAGGCCAGTCGAATGGTGTCTGTTCAGATCGACAACAACTCACTCGAATGCGTCCAGCGCTGCCGCGACTTCCTCCGTAGTCGGCCGCTCCCTGTAATCGCTTTCGATCTTCGACCAGCGGACCTTTCCCTCTCGATCGAGGACGAAGACGGCTGGGCGGGGGACGCCGTCCAGGTCCTGATGCGCGTAGGAGGGGTCACGGAGTCCGTAGCGGTCGATGGTCTCGGCGCGGGGATCGAACAGGAGGGGGAAGCCGAGGTCTCCTCGACCGTCTTTGGCGATCTTGTTGGCCAGCTCGCGGCTCTCCGCGGGGCGGTCGAGACTGATGGCGAAAACGTGCACCGACGGGAAGGCGCGCGCCAGCGTGCGAAGTCCGACTACCTGCCGGACGCAGTACGGTCACCAGTAGCCTCGGTAGAAGACCAGCACGACCTTCTCGCCGCGTGCGGCGGAGAGCTTGACGGGCTTTCCGTTCTGGTCGGCGAGCGTGAAGTCGGGAGCGACCTCTCCGGCCAGCGGCGGCCGCGCCGCTGGCGGCGCCGCGAGACGGGCAGAAAGCGCAGAAGCCAGAGTCAGGAAGGCGATGGAGGCGAATCGCGTCATGAGAGGAGTATGCCTCAGCATGGCGGTCTTGTTGTCGTCAGGCTCCAGATCCAGGACGATGAGCCGGTTGACGCCGGGCAGGCCGCCTGCGGCGTGACAACCCGGAATCACCCCGTGTTGCCGACCGTTTGTTTCCCTACAACGATGCAACCCGCTCCCGCCCCGGCCCACCCGCCCTTCGGTGTTGCGCTCCGCCGCGGACTGCTGCGGCGGTGCCCGCAGTGCGGCGAGGG
>DATLWH010000613.1:0-2677 GCA_035576505.1 Thermoanaerobaculia bacterium
CGAAATCGTGAACGATCCCGATCGAACGTCGCGGATGGGGGCTGCCGCCCGGACGCTCTCGGCACCCGATGCCACGAAAAAGATCGTTGATTTACTCGAAAAAATAGAGCGAAGCGAATAAAATTGGTTATTAACCATCCACTATCCGAATGAATTTAGACAATATTAAGAACATTCATTTCGTGGGGATTGGCGGAATCGGAATGAGTGGTATCGCCGAGATCCTGACCGGTCGAGGCATCGCTGTGTCGGGGTGCGATCTCAAACACTCCCCGGCCATCAGCCTCCTGGCCGGCCACGGAGTCGACGTCCGCATCGGACATGATCCTGTTCATCTGGCAGGCGTCGATGCGGTTGTCGTGACCGCCGCGGTGAAGGGTGCGAACGTTGAGGTCGACGCTGCCCGCGATCGGGGGATCCGGATCATCAGGCGCAAGGACCTTCTCGCCGCGATCGTCAACGAGAAGCGGGCGGTCGGTGTCTCCGGTACACACGGCAAGACGACGACCTCGGCGATGATCGCCACCGTCCTCGAAGAGGGCGGGCTCGATCCCACGATCATCGTCGGCGGCATACTTCCCAACTTCGCTTCGAACGCGAAGGCAGGGCAGGGCGATGTGATCGTGGTCGAGGCCGATGAGTACGATCGCACGTTCCACGAGCTCCATCCCGAGATTGCCGTCATCACGAACATCGAAGCCGACCACCTCGAGTACTACGGCAGCTTCGAGAACATCGTCGAAGCGTTCCGTATCTTCACGGAAAACGTACGGCCCGGCGGCGCCATCATCGGTTGCATCGACGATCCAGCCGTTGCGGCACTGCTGGACCGGCGGGGGCGCAGCAAAGATACGAAGATCGTCCGCTACGGTCTCGGACCTGGCGCAGATCTCACCGCCCGCAACCTTGCATTTCATGAGCGCGGCTCGTCGTTCGAGGTCGACGGTATCGGCTTCTTCAAGCTCTTCGTACCCGGTCAGCACAACGTGCGCAACGCCCTCGCTGCGATCGCGGTGGCGCGCGAGCTCGGTGTGAGTACCGAGGCCATCGCCGCGGGGGTGGCGCGCTTCCTCGGCGTCGACCGCCGATTCCAAATCCTCGGGGACTACAACGGCGCGATGGTCGTCGACGACTATGCGCATCACCCCACGGAGATCCGGGCAACGCTCGACGCCGCGCGCAGCGGTTATCCGCGCCGTCGCGTCGTCGCTCTGTTTCAGCCGCATCTTTACTCGCGCACGCGCGATTTCGCGCGCGAGTTCGGCGACTCGTTGCGTGGCGCGGACGTCGCCCTCGTTGCCCCGATCTACGCCGCGCGGGAAGTCCCGATCGAAGGGATCTCCTCGCGGATGATTGCCGAGTCCGTGAAGGGCATTGAGTTCCTTGACCGGAGTCACATCGAAATCGTCAACGAATTGCGGCGCCGCCTGCAGCCGGATGATGTCTTCATCGCCATGGGTGCCGGCGACGTACACGAGATCGCTGAGGCCCTCGTGCGCGGCGATGATGAGGTGAGGAACTGATGTCGACCGGCTACGACAGCACCTCGCCGCGTTTCTTCCGCCCGGCCGACGTCGCCCGGATCCGCCGCAATCAGCGCCGTATCCAGTTCCAGCGTCTGGCCTCGGCCGCCGGCAAGGCTGCCATCGTTCTCGGCATCATCGCCGGTTCACTGCTGGCGTACCGTCATACGCGGGGCGACGCACGCTTCGCCGTGAAGACGATCGAGATCGCCGGCACCACGCATACACCGCGGGCCGCCATCGATGCGATCACACGCCAGTACATCGGCGTCAATCTATTCCGCATCGATATCGCCCGCCTTCAGACCGATCTTCGCCGTCTGGGGTGGGTGAAGCGCATCGAGGCAGAGAAGAAGCTTCCAGACACGCTGCGCATCCGCATCGTCGAACGAACTCCTGTCGCGCTTGTCGCCACCGGTGGGCGGATGACGTATGTCGACGAGAACGGCGTGCCGTTTGCGGATCTTGATCCGTCGATCGGAGACGGTGATCTACCGCTCATCGCCAGCGCTTCCGGCCCCGAGTTGGAACGCAGTGTCGCGCTCCTGACCGATCTTCGCACGCGCGACCCGCAACTCTACTCGCGTATTTCCGAAGTGAGGCCGGTCGCACCCGCCAGTTTTGCTCTCTTTGACCGCCAGCTCGGCGCCATCGTCTATTCGGACGAAGGCGACCTCTCCGCGAGGTGGCGCGACCTCTACGCTGTCGTGAGCGCTGAGCATCTCGCTGCGCGCGACATCGAATATGCCGATCTCCGATTCGCCGGCCGCATCATCGTCAAGCGGGTCCACGCGGCGGTTCTTCCGCCGCTGGCACACCAGCCAATCGTTCCAGTGCAGATAACGAACTAGTCAGTAGGAGAAATCGAATGCCGAAGACCGAAGAGAAATACATCGTCGCGCTCGACATCGGGACTTCCAAGGTGTGCGTGCTGGTAGGCGAAGTGACCGACCGCGGCCAGATCGAGATCATCGGCAAGGGTACCTCGCCGATGAAGGGGACGCGGCGGGGCAACATCATCAACCTCGACCAGGCCATCGAGGCCGTCAAGAAGGCAGTGGATGAAGCCGAGGTGATGGCCGGGCTGCAGGTCGAATCGGTGTACGTCGGTGTGGCCGGCGATCACATTCGATCCGTCAACTCGCGCGGAGTGG
>DATLWH010000614.1:0-7138 GCA_035576505.1 Thermoanaerobaculia bacterium
ATGAAAGACGCGCACATCCCGCACGAGAAGATGAACGTCTACGGCGGCGCCGTGGCGCTCGGCCATCCCATCGGAGCCAGCGGCGCGCGAATCCTCGTCACGCTCTTGCACGCGCTGGAGACGCAGAACAAAAAGCGCGGCATGGTGGCCATCTGCATCGGCGGCGGCGAGGCGGCGGCGATGATCGTGGAACGGTTGTGACGCGTCACTGATGACTGTGCGTAACCTGCTGGTGCCTCCGGCCGTCTAAAGCATATAGGTCAATGAACCGGAGGAAATCATGCGGAAAGCAATCATCGTGGCAACCTCGTTGCTGTTCGTCGTCGGGTCGGCGTTCGGGCAACAGCCCAATCGTTCGAATACCGTTTCGGTCTTCGCGTCGGACTTGTCGATCGGTAGGAACTACTTCGACACCAGCTACGGAGCGGCGTTCGGTCACATGTTCAACAAGAACTGGTCCGCCGAGCTGTCGGTGACGAGACAGCCGATTCGGCAGTATTTCACGACGTTCGTTGCGGGAGGCGTGCCGACGACCACGAATTCCTCGGATCAGATCTATCCGATCGACGCCAGCATCTCTTACCACTTCCTTACCAACGGCCGCTGGAAACCATATGTTGGTGGAGGTCTGCGGTACCTGAACCGCTCGGTCCCCGGGGATGGCCCACTCGGCAAATACCGGATCTATTTCCGCTCGACCGATCCCGAGATTACCGGCGGCGTGACGTTCCAGTTCCGTCCGAATCTCGGGTTGCGCCTCGATGCCAAGAAGATGGTAGGCAGCAGCCGTTCGGTTCTCGGGGACTCTTCACTCAGCGGTTCACTGGGATTGAGCTTCGGCTTCTGAATCAGGTCAGGCATCTGCCACTCCGGCTGGTAAGGCGGCGGCGATGCTCGTGGAGCGTGTGTGTACGCTGGCAGACGCAGGATGGAAGCGCGACCGCGGGATCGGATTACATCGCATCGAGCGGCGAGCTCGTATTTCAGCCGGGCGACCTCACGAAAACCTTCGCCGTGGCCATCATCGGCGACACGAATTTCGAGCCTGACGAAACCTTCAACATCGTCATCACCGGCGCCGACAACGCCACGTTCTCCGCCACGCCCGCGACCTGCACGATCGTCAACGACGACGCCCAAGTCCCGCACCGCCACCGCTCCGTGCGGCACTAGCGCCAAGTGATCGCACCTCGACCTTAGCTGAGCGTTAGCTGTGTGATAATCCACTCAGTGTGGGGAATCCCGCGTGGCAAAAAATACATCGTAAGTCGTGTGCTCGAGCTCTGCCCCCCCTTTTCCACGAATGACGCAGCGCCCGCGGTAGCGGAACTGATTGCCGTACTGATCGCGGCGCCTCGACGTAAAGTAATGAGTGTCAATGCGTACGATTCCCGCGGCATCAAGAGAAGACAATTCGTGAGATTGCGAGATACCGTCGTGGTTGTCGTCAGCCCACACGCGCAGGAAGGGCCAGATCGCGTCGTCTGGATCGATCCAGCCGTCTCCATTACCGCCTAGAGCAGGTTGATCATATTCGGCCAGCGCCTCGTAGCCGTTCTGCGCCCGGCTACCGTTCGACAGCACCGTATAGTTTCCAAAAAGCTCCTGGCCATTTTCGATGATCCCATTCCCGTTCCTGTCGAGGCATAAAAACGCGCTACTGCCATCCCGCGTCCATGAGGTCGCCTCCGCTTCAGCATCAGCATCCAGGTCGAAATGGACTCCCCCTGCCAGGCCGGTGAGGTGATATCCGTTTCCTGCGAGATCGATGAGGATCGGGCTTGGCGTAGAATCGGTGCAAACGCCTTGATCGCACGATCCGCGGCACTCTTGATAACAAGAATCGTTGATGTGGTCCTGATCGTATTCCTCCGACGTGTACCAGTTTTGGTCGGCCGTCGCGCAGTCGCCCGACATTACGCTTCGCGGTTGTCCATCAATTGCCCGTCCCATGATTTCGCCGACGCATGCATCTGATGGGGCGTGCCCAAGCCCGAGTAGGTGGCCGATCTCGTGCGCGAGAGAGTCCGTAGGGTTGCAAGCGACTATCTGGCCGTTTGCATTGGGAGCTGATTGATACAGGTCGATAAAAACAGGCGTGTTCGGCGAGTATTGGTACCAAAACGTTGCGCCGCAGGCGGGACCTTGTTCACCATGATAGTAGACTGGGATTTGGAGATCCGCATAGTTGTTGTCAACGGAAAAAAAGGGGATTGAGCCCGATTGGCCGCATGCATCGGTCCAGTAGCTCTCTGCATTTCCGATAGTTTGCGGACCTATGTTCGCCGTGGTCTGCAAGCTGATGCTGCCACCGGTAAAACCGCTCCGCTCGACCGGGCTACAGCTGTACTGGCCTCGAGCCGATGGCGTTAACAACGAGAGGAAGATCGCAATCAAGAATAGCGATTTCATTGCGGCCTTCCGTCGTGGCCGACTGCAGGTCGGGCGCGGTGAGAGAGTTCTGCGCGAATGCTGTTCGTAAGCATTGCGATGGTCGCCTCTGGATCGTCAAAGAACGACAGTGACCTGGGTATACGGATCGCACCGTCACTCGGCTGGGCTATGACCTCACTCGATGTCGTGTAAACGAACGTGCCAGCCACGTCCATCGGTGCGCCAAAAGCGAACACCAGAAGGCGGTCACCTACTCTGGGGACGTATGCTCCAGGGCCTGATTCCCGGCAGTATTCAATACCGCCGGTTACAAATTGCGCATACGGGAGCCTAATATACAGACTCTCCCGCAGGTCATTATACAAAGTATCGGCTTTGATTTTGTCCAGGTTGTCAAGCTCGATAAGCGAGGCAGGCGTCCCGTAGAAAAACCCGGGCGTCACGCTCCGAATCGTGCCAGCGACGATGGCGTGGGCGTTGACAATCACCTTTTGCCGCGTCGACGTATCCACCAGCGGATCAAGTGACGACTCGGCCAGCATTCCGCCCTGACAGGGCGCGGCTGAAAACTGGCTGAAGGCGGAGACTTGGCCTCGATGTTCCGAGATAACCTCCGCAAGCCGTTGCATTGAAGGACGCCAATCCTCCGGGACAACCGCAGCCGTCGTGCCGTCGGCGGCGACCATGGCAGACGCCGAAATGAAAACTGGGTGGGCGGAATAGCGGGACAAGATGACAGAGGGCGGTGGAGCAGCGAAGAGCGTGGCGGAGAAGAGCAGTGCTATGCCGTACCTTACGAATGCAAACCGCATGTTTGAACCGTCCTTCGTTTTCGACGTTAATCCCTAGTTCGACCTGCAACATTTGCGCCGAGACACTAGCGCGGGATCTCGTCCAGGAGAGGATAGGTGATCGTGCTCGTCGAGCGTGTGTGCACCGTCACCGATGATTGTGCGCACCCCGCTGGCGCTCCACCGTCAAAGTATGTATAGGTCTAGACGACTTGGAGGTCAACCATGCGGAAATCCATCATCGTGGCAGCTTCGCTGTTGTTCGTCGGGGCGACGGCGTTCGCGCAACAGCCCATTCGTTCGAATACTGTTTCGGTCTTCGTGTCGGACCTGGCGATCAGCCATACGAGCGCGGAGGGCACAAATCTGGAAACCAGCTACGGAGCGGCGTTCAGCCATATGTTCAACAGGAACTGGGCGGCCGAGCTGTCGGTAACAAGCCAACCGGTTCAACGAACCAACATCTACCTCGCCGCGGGCCAGCCGCCGATCTACAGCACGTTTCGAGACAGGCTCTATCCGATCGACGCCAACGTCTCCTACCACTTCTTCACCAACAGCCGCTGGAAGCCATATGTTGGTGTCGGTGCGCGGTACCTGGACTACAAAACCCGTCTCGATCTCCCGACCGGCGTTGTGCGTAACAGCCAGCGCTTCGTCGATCCCGAGATTACCGGTGGCGTGACGTTCCAGTTCCGTCCGAATCTCGGGCTGCGCTTCGACGCGAAGAAGATCATCGGCACCAGCCAATCGGTCCTCGGGGACTCTGTCTTCAGCGGCTCGGTAGGATTGAGCTTCGGCTTCTGAGTCGCGTCAGGCGCCGGCGTGGGCGTAGAGCAGGCATCCCTGCGGGTCGGGAGTCGGTTGTCGGGGGTCGGGAGTCGGAGATCTGATCCAACTCCCAAAACTCCGACTCCCGACAACCGACTCCCGGCCCCGCAGGGATGCCTGCTCCCAATTCAGGCGATCGCGTCTGCCATCCCGGCGAGGTCATCGAAGGCGAAGGTCGGTGTCCCGCCGGGAAATTCGAAATCCCGGCGGCGATTGATCCAGGCGTTGTCGATTCCGAGGGCGTTCGTCGGAACGATGTCGTGGAAGTTGCTCTCCGCCGCGTGCAGCCAGCGCGCGTTGCCGATGCGCTCCCGCGCGGTGAGGAAGTGCGCGTAGCCGGGCTTGTAGGAGCGCACCTGCTGCGCGGTGACGACGATCTCGAAGTCGACGGTGAAGTGCTTCCGCGTGGCGGCGAGCAGATCGTCGTCGATGTTCGAGAGGAGGCCCAGCCGGCAGCCGCTGGCCACGAGCCGTTCGAGGGCCGGATTGGTATCGGGGAAGGGTTGCCAGGATGGCAGGCTCTCGGCGAGGAAGCCCGCGTGTCTAGTCGAAAGCGGCCAGCCGAGAACGCGTGCCACGCGCTCGGCGGTTTCGGCCAGGACGTCGCGGTAGGTGTGATAGCCCTCGGCCTCGACGTTCCGTTCGAGGGCGGCGTACATGTTGAGAACGTCGGCGCGCCTGAGAGTCACACCCTTCGCCGCGGCGGCGGGGAGAAATGCTCCCGCGATCCCCGACTCCCAGTCGATGAGCGTGCCGTAGCAATCGAAGGTGATGACGTCGTAGCGTGACATCCTGCTGGCATTATGAGTGATCGGGCTCACACAGGCGACCCAGGGCGTGCTATACGTTCACCTTTCCCATGTACGAAGCGGCTCTCCAGAATCTGCGCACGGCCGAGCGGTTTCTCATCGAGCCGCCACTGACAGGCCAGTTTGCCGGCGGCACCGCGCTCGTCTGCGACATCTCCGTGAAGGGAGCGCGATTCCGTCACACCCATCCGCTGGAGATGGGCCAGAAGTCGGTTCTGCTGCTGGCGGTCGAAGGGCGGCAACAATCGGTGCATCTCGAAGCCGTCGTGGTGTGGACCAAGAGCGATCCGTCTTCGCCCGGCCGGTTCGTCTCGGGCGTGCGTACCTACGCACCGGCGGAGCTGATCGACGACGTTCTGGGACGTCTTCAGGCCGCGAAACGGACCACGCGCATCGAAGAACTTCGCTCCACGGATCGCTTCGACGTGATTCCGTCTCTCGAAGGGAAATGGAACGGAGAGCCCGCCGGGATCGAGAATCTCTCCGCACGCGGCGCGCGGATCGAGACCTTTCGAGCACTCGGGGCGGCTGCCAAAGGCCTCCTGACGTTCTCGGTTCCCAACGCCTCGTTGATCGTCTCCGTCTATGCCTCGGTGGCATGGTCGTCGATGAAGTCGGTCGATCCCTCGACGTACCGCAGCGGCCTGTTCATCGATGAGAAGCCGGAGATGCTTCGCCTGGCCATCGGTCATCTCTGCGAGACCGGCCGCGCCTCGCTCGATACCATTTCGCTCGCCCTGAAATTGAAGGTGATCCGTGCCCGCGCGCGCCAGCTCGCGCCGTCGTATCCGATGGCGGAGACGTCCGGCGTTCCCACCGAGCAGTACCTGCTCATCCAGTGCGTTCGCGAAGAGCTGCGTCTGAACCCCGACGAAGCGATGCATTGGTATCGCCGGGCCCGTCTGACCATCGCCGATCCGGCCACCCGCCTATCCGCTCCCGCCATCGCCGATCACCCCGACGCATTGGCGGTGTGGGAGTACCTGGATCGCTCGATCGATCCGTCGATTATCGGGCGGACGTTCGAGTTGCCTTAGGCGCCGAGGACGGGGAAATTCGAAAGTGCGGCGGCGACGGCGAGCGCTCCGTCATGAGTGCCAAAGGAAAGCGGCGGCTCAGAATCATCCAACCGTCCTCTGAAATTCATTGCAGATACCAAATGAATTGCGTCGAGTGACCCGAGAGCGCCGGGCAGCGGTCCTGCGGCCGCCTGGATGAGCTCAGACGTGATGTTCACGATTGTGAGCCGCAGCAAAATCTGGTCTGCATAGTTTCGAGCAAGTTGATACGCGCTGTCGGTCAGCCGGCCAGAAGCGTTCGCGCGATACAGGCTCCTATGACACTCGACCTTGCTGAGTTCACTGGTTACTCCGTGGCTGATCTCGTTCCAGATACCGAGCTCGTTCGGCTCCTTCAGCACGATGCGGAGGATTACGGAGGTGTCGAGGTAGACGATCACCGATGTCGGTTCCGCTCCGCGATGAGGTCTTCCACCGGATCCCAGTCGAGGTGAAGTGAAGGCGGAGTCCAGTCACCCAAGCGGCCGAGCGAGGGGTCGGGAAACGTGAGAGGTTCGCGAATATGGCCGTGATCGATGGCGATTAATTCAGAGCCATCCCATTTCAACCGAGGTCGGCGAAATGGCTCATTGGCGGTTGGCTCAACAGGTTCGATTCGCGCGATCGTCTTACCCGCGTCAACGATTTGGAGTGTCGTGCCGTTTCTCACGTCTCCGAGCCTTTCCGCTAAGTGCTCCGTCAACTCAGCAACCGTCACATCCTTTGTCATCCGCACACTTTCCCTCGGCTTTCCTCCTCTGTCAACGCAGCCACGTTCCTCTGCATGCCGGCCAGCTTCGCCCGCTTGACCGCGCTTTTGCGGAACAGCCTCGAGAAGTCAGCCTGCTCGTACCGCAGCAGGTCGCTGATCGGCGTGGCGCGGTATTCGTCGCGAGGCGCAAAGGCCGGGTGGGTGGCGGCGGGGGCATTGTTCCAGGGGCAGACCTCCTGGCAGATGTCACAGCCGAAGGCGTTGCCGGCCAGGGGGATGTCCGGTAACGCGCCGCGATGCTCGATCGTCGCGTAGCTGATGCAGACCGCGGAGGCGACCGTGCGGTTCGGGAGGATCGCGTTCGTCGGGCAGGCGTCAATACAGCGGGTGCAGGTACCGCAGCGGTCGGCGACGGCGTCCGGCGCGATGTCATTCTCGAGCGCTGTCAGGAGCGTACCGACGAATGTGTAGGAGCCGATCTCCTCGTTGATCAGCATGGCGTTCTTGGCGATCCATCCGAGACCGGCATTGGTGGCGAGCGCG
>DATLWH010000615.1:0-6149 GCA_035576505.1 Thermoanaerobaculia bacterium
GTTGCGGATGTACAGCGACGGCTTTCCTTGAACGTCGCCCGCCACGAACGCGATCATCGTCCCGTCGGGCGAGATGGCCACTCCCTTGGTGTCGAAAGGGAACAGCGCCAGGTTGGGCGGCGTATCGATTGCGAACTGCACAAGATTGCCCACGGGCGGCGTGCGCTTCATGGTGACGACGCCGTTGGCAATGGCCGCGACGGCGGCAACGGCAGCGACGATCCACGCGGCGCGCTCGCGCCAGGCGCGGCGGCGGGCGACGGGAATCGGCACGCCGGCCGCGGAGCTGCTCTCGGCGATAAAGCGCAGCTCGAGCATGACGTCGTGCGCGTTCTGCCAGCGGTCGTCAGGATCCTTGGCCAGGCAGGTCTGCACCAGGCGGTTGAGCGCCGGCGGTGTCATCGGACGGATCTGCGCGATGGGCGGCGGCTGCGTGCCGAGGATAGAGGCGATCAAGCTGGCGCGGCTTTTCCCTTCGAAGGCGCGGCGGCCGGTGGCCGTTTCATAGAGCACGGCGCCGAGAGCAAAGATGTCCGTGCGCGCGTCGGCGTTCGCGCCTTCGAGCTGCTCTGGCGCCATGTATTGAAATGTCCCGACGATCGTTCCTTCCGAGGTGAGGGCCTTGGCGACGGTGGCATCGGTCGGGGCGTCGCCGCCGAGCGGGCTCTCCTTGGCCAGCCCAAAGTCGAGCAGTTTCGCTCCCGACTTCGTCAGCATGATGTTGGCGGGCTTCAGGTCGCGGTGGACGATGCCGCGCCCGTGGGCTTTGTCGAGCGCGTCGGCGATCTCGATGCCGGTGCGCAGGAGTTGCTCGATTGGTACGGAACCACGGGCGATGCGGTCGGCAAGGTTCTCGCCTTCGAGCAGTTCCATGACCAGGTAGTCGTCGCCGACGTCGTAGAGCGCGCAGATGTTCGGGTGGTTCAGCGAGGAGATGGTCTTGGCCTCGCGTTCGAAGCGCGCGCGCAGCTCGGCGCGATGCGCGAGCTCCGCCGGAAGGACTTTGATGGCCACGCTGCGGTCGAGGCGCGTGTCACGCGCGCGATAGACCTCGCCCATCCCGCCCGCCCCGAGCGGCGCAACAACCTCGTATGGGCCGAGGCGCGTTCCTGGGGTGATTGGCACCGAGCGGACAGAATACACCACGCATTCGGCGCGCTGGCCGCTGCGCGGCTTCCGCTCTCAAAGCTATTGCAGATACCCGACGCCGTGCAGGCTGATGACGGCGGCGTTCTCCTCCTCCGTGTTGCGGCGAAGCTCGGCGGCCAATTCGGCGAACGCCCGATCCTTCGCGCGGATCGGCAGCGGCCTGGTCTCCTCCAGGTCGGAATCGAGGTCGTAGAGCTCTTCGCTCCCATCGCGCCACTGAATCAGGTGGTATCTCCCCTGAACGGCGCTAAAGGCCGCCGTCAATTTCGCCGGCCCAGGCGAATCGCTCACTTTATAGGAGGCGATCACCGGCCGCGGACGTGGATGGAGAGGCTGACGGAACTCCGGCAAATAGCGGAGAAGCTGATCGTAGAGGTCGAGCGTCGAGATTTCCGCGGCGACGCGTTGCGGCGCCTGGTCCGGCGCTTTTACGATCAACGGAACGTTCAGGACTTGCCGGTAGAGCGATTGACCATGCCCGACTCTGTCGTGGCTGCCGAATTCTTCGCCGTGATCTCCGACGATAGCGATGACGGTCTGCCGTCCATTCCGCATTCGCTGGACCTCGTCGAGCAGCCTGCCGATCGAGAGGTCCATGCACTGCATCGCAGCGCGGTATTGCGCGCGGAGACGCGCAGCCGGCTCGGGGGCGAGCGGCGCTCTCGAATTATAGGTCCTCCCCCACGCCTTCCAATCGGCATAGGTCGCTTGCACGAATCCGCGGCCGCGGCAGGCCCGCTCGACGTAGTAAGGCGAGTGCGCATCCATGTAGTTCAGCGCGAGGAAATACGGTCCGTTCGTGCGCTCGATGGTGCGCAGTGCCTTCGCCGTCACGTCGGATGCTTTCATCCATTCTGGCGGCGCGAAGAACGTCGGCTCCCACCCTGCACGTTCCAGCGCTCGAGACAGCAGCGTGGCCAAGCCTGAGAGACACGGCACACAGCGCGCCGAGACGTGGAAGTGCTGGAACCCGCGGTGAAAGAGAGGGTCCGGCCCGAGCAAGGGATTGGCGAAAATTGCCGCGGTGGTATAGCCGCGCGCCGCGAACCGCTCCGCGAGCGTCGGACCGTCGTAGAGAAACCGGTGCGACGCGGAGTCGTACGGCACCTTCCACGGCGGCATGCCCGTAAGGACGCCTAAGTGCGACGGCAGCGTCCACGGCGCGGAAGCCCACGCGCGGTCGTACACAACACCCCTCGACGCGAGCTTCCTCAGGTTCGGCATCTGCTGCGCGTCGTCGTAGCGGACGGTGTCGAGAAAAATGAGCAGCACGTTGGGCGCGCCGGCGGGCGCGGAAACGGCAGCCGGCGCCGCGCGCTCGTATCCGCTGCGCAGCGCGAAGAACGCCGTCCCGGCGAGCCACGCGACGGCGAGCATTGCGCCGCCAGCCATCGCTCGCGCAGGAACGAGGCGCGCCAAGACGATCAGCACCGCCGCGGTGGCAGCGCAGATGGCGCCGCACGCAACTGACGGAACCTCGACATTGCGCAGAGCCGGGTAAAGGCGGCTGGTCAGCAGGAGTCCCGGTCCTGCGGCGACGACGGCGGCATCCGCCCACCGCTCGAGCGGCCGGGGGAGGAATAGCGCCCGAACCAGCAGACACCAGACCATCCAGACCAAAGGAAGGAAGAAGAGGGCCGTAGAGAGCCGCAGCCCCACCGGACGATGAACGAACAGCGCGTCAATCACTCCGGCCAGGAGCCCGGCGGCGAGTGCCCTCTGGAACCGTCGCAAGGGCGTAATGATATTTCGGAACTACTCCCAAAGGCGCCCGCCGCACCGGACCGTTGAGCACTTTCGGCACCAAACGCGCCACCGGCATGTCATGACGGGTGATGACGACTTCCTCGCCTTCCGATACGCGGTTGAGCAGCTCTCCGAAACGAGTTTTGCCTCGAACGCAGTCACCTTCGCCGATCGAAACGAAAACCGCGGCGTGGTTATGACGGACGGCGGGTGACGTTTCTCTTCATGCACGCCGATACTGCCAGCCTTCGGAAGCCGTCACGACACCTCGTGAAGGCGCGACAGGTGGTGTGAGTGTTTTCTCTGGATCGCACGAATGGTCAGAATAACTGCGCCCAGGCGGGGCCCACGCTGGGATACCGATCTCGTTTGTGGCGCCGGTGAACCGCAAGCGCGCATTGCCGACAAAAGGGCTGGGTATCGACGCAGTTGTTCGGTTTTCATTTGCCGACCGATCTGCCCGGTCCACCAACACGCGCGAGCTACTCGCTGCGGGTCAATGGGTTATGATGGCCAGGGTCCGAAGGAGTGCGCCGCTAGAAGACGATTGCGACTTGAGGATAGCGTCGGTGGACGTAACCGAGCTCGTGACGAGTCGTAATGACTGCGAACACTACGATGAGCGTTTTCATCAGCTACAGGCATTCGTCCGGCGGTGAATATGCCATCAGGATCGCGCAAGCACTGAGAAAGGTCGACGTAGCCCCGTGGGGGGACGCCGACAATATCCGTCACGGCGCGAGCATAACACGGGAAGTAGAGGACGGACTACGCGCCTCAGACGGCGCAATCATCATCTTTACTCACGACTACCTCGAGTCCCCGGGCTGCTTCATGGAGCTTGCGTATTCGCTGGCGCGGCTCGAGGTCGACAAATCGTTTGGCATCTTCGTAGTGGCTCCCGATGGAGACTGGAGCCGCGTGCAGCCGGTTCAGCTGCGCGATATCCGGCTCGACGACATGGGCGTCACGAATTTCGACGGACTGGCGCAGGAGATTTCCAGGCGAGTGGCGCCATTACCCGCGTGTGTCAGGCAAGAAGGAATGCGTTGGCCGCTCGCTGCAGCGCAGTTCGGATTTCTGCCCTTGCGCGCCACGCTCGCCGCACCGGTGGGACAGGAGCAGTCGTTCTGGAATCTCCATGATGCGCTCCGCGCCAGGCGGATCGTACAGACCACACCGGCCGTCCATCGGCCCATCGTGTCGGTAGCCGGTTCCGAAGGTGCTGGTTGCGTCGAGCTCATGGCGACGTATGTGGATCTGCTCGGTGGGTCCTACGAGGGCGGCATTGTCTGGTTGTCCGAACGAGGCACCGACGAGCAGATCCGGGGCGCGCTTCGGACTATCGGACAGAACTTGGGTATACCACCGGACAAGCTTGAGCCGGATGTGCTCGAATCGAGCTTGTGCGAAGCGCTGCGGGCTCGGCCGCCATATCTGTGGATCGTTCTCAAGGGCTCGACCCCGCGCAATCGTTGGCACGCGTTCGTCGAACAGGCGCCTACGCCCAACGGTCAAGCCGTACATCTGCACGAATCGGTGGACCTGATGCCGCAGGCCGACGTGAAGCTCGGACCTCTCTCCCGACGTGGAGTCGAACGGATCATTGGCGCGGCGATCGGGCGGCAGCCCGAAGCCCGCACATCGGCCGCGGTTTACGAGAAGACGCAAGGACATCTTCAGGCGGTCATGTCCGCAGCGAAATTGTTCGAGCTCGATTTCGAGCTCTATGGAGAGAAGTCTGTCTTGGACGAGCTCGAACGAATGTCTCTCGAGAAAACCCCGCTGAGCGGCGTCAGTAAAGCGTTCGGTCGCCTCGATCGCCGGCAACGTGACCTGCTGCGTGCGATGTGCGTGCTGCCGGACGATGTCGCCGTGCCGGTCGCGCTGGTGAATGCGATATACGCTCGCAGCGCCAACCAGACCGATGACGCCATCGGACGCGACGATCTTTCGATCTTACGCAGCATGGACGCCATCGTGCCCGCATTCGACCGAAAGTCGTGGCATGTCACGAAAACCTGGCGCGCCGCGAGCCACGCCAACACAGAGGTCGAGCGGCAATCCGACACCGCTCTCACGGCAGGGGCGGCCATGGACGGTTTGGTATTTCCCGAATTGCACGAGCCCGTGGTGCAGGCCCTGATCTCGGTTCTTCCCGTCAATACTCGAACTCGAACACAGCCGAACCTGTCGGAGCTGGAGCTTCTGGGACGCCACATCGTAAGGACCGCCGTTACTTCCAAAGATGATTGCACGCTCGCACTGCGATGCGCCGCCGTAGACGCGTTGTACGGAGATCACGATCTGGAGCTCGAGCTCGTGCACAGTGCTCACGACTGGGCCGGAAAGACGTTGGGGCCTGATGATCCGTTCACGCTTGAAATGGCGTGCGAACTCGCGGCGTGTCCGGCTTATCCGCGTGACCAGGCACGCGCCCTTATGCAGCAGGCGTTCTCGTCGGTGGATCGTCCGGACGCTGATCCACGGATCATGCTGCCCATAGCGCATGCCTACGCGATCGAAATCGGAGATGCAAACCCACGCGAAGCGCTGGAGATCCTCGAACGGTCATACGACCGCTTCAAGCACAGAGTAGACCTCGACCCGATGCTTCACCTCCGAATCCGCAATTCCATCGGAGTGTTCAACAGCAGGGAGAATCCCGCCGACGCGCTCGCCATATTTTCCGAGGCGAGCGAATTTGCCGTAGCGCATGGGCTGGGCGACACGCAGGAAGCGTTGCGCATCCTCGCCAACACTGCCCAGACACTCATGGAACTTCGACAATGCGATCAGGCGTGGGAAATCGGCCGCAAAGTCTATGAGAGCCAGCTCGCTCTGTACGGTTCTGGCCACCACCTGGTGCTGTGGGCAACTGTGGACTACTTGCAGTACTGCTTGGCCTCCGGCCGATGGGAGGAGGCTTTACGGGTGCTCACTGCGGACCTTCATCCATATCGCGAGGCCGTTCAGTGCCTCATCGGTGGAGACACGGTGGTGGACAAGGTCGAAGGAGCTCCGCCATTGAATCGGCTCTCCATCCACCAACTGAAGCGTCTGGCTGATCTCCACAACCTGGCCATTGGCGAGTATTTCTCGCCGCGAGGCCGGATCCCCCCGCCTCGGTCGGCCCAAGACGCGATCGGCAGGATGATGGTCTTCATCGAGCTGTTCGAGCTGGGCCCTGGATCGGAGCGGTATCTGGCGGTCATTCTTGACGATTTTCTTGCGAGCCTGTCGAGACTCAAGGG
>DATLWH010000616.1:0-3524 GCA_035576505.1 Thermoanaerobaculia bacterium
CCACGCCCCACCCCCCCAAACCCCTGTGCTATTCTCGCCGCCCGATCGTGAGCTCTGTGAAAACTCAAACGTTCCGCCTGGCCCTGGGGTCTGACCACGGTGGCTTCGAGCTGAAAGAGCAGCTCAAGGCGTACCTGCGCGGAAAGGGTCACACCGTTCACGACCTCGGCACGCACAGCAAGGACGCTGTCGACTATCCCACGATCGCCAAAGCAGTTGCCGATCTCGTCGTCTCGGGAAAGGCCCGCTTCGGGATCATGGTGGATGGCGCCGGAATCGGCTCGGCCATGACGGCCAATAAAGTCCCCGGCATCCTGGCGGCGGCCGCCTACAACGAAACACTTGCGCGAAACAGCCGCGAGCATAATGATGCGAACGTTTTGACGCTCGGGGCCGGGCAAGTCGATGTCGAGACGGCGAAACGGATCGTCGATGTTTTCCTCGAGACCGAGTGCACAGCCGATCGGCACCGCGCGCGGGTGAAGATGATCCGCGAGCTTGAAAAAGGAGGGCGTGGGGTGAGCCCAAGGGGTAGCGACTTGTCAGCGGAGGACACTGCACGGATCGCCGACCGGGTGCGGCAGCTCCTCCAGCAGGGTGGCACCTCCACGCCGCCCGCGGCGCTCGTCATTCCCCCTGAGAAGCTGGTCAAGTTGATCGACCACACGCTGCTCAAGCCCGAAGCCACGTCCGAGGACATCGAGAAACTCTGCCAGGAAGCGTCGCGGTTCGGTTTCTACTCGGTTTGCCTGAACCCGACCTGGGTGGCCAAGGCCAAGGCGCTCCTTCGCGGCACATCGGTAAAGGTCTGCGCCGTGGTGGGCTTCCCGCTCGGCGCGCAGTCTCCCGAGATCAAAACGCTCGAGGCGCGCCGTGCTCTGCGCGAAGGGGCGCAGGAAATCGACATGGTCATCAACATCGGCGCTCTGAAGAGCAAAGATGACCGCCTGGTGGCCCGCGACATCCGCGGAGTCGTGGAGGCCTGCGACGAAGCGCGCGCCGTCTCCAAGGTCATCCTGGAGACCGCTCTGCTCAACGACGAGGAAAAGGTGCGCGGATGCCTTCTGGCCATGAAGGCGCATGCCGGCTTCGTGAAGACCTCGACCGGTTTTTCGAAGGCGGGTGCCACCGTCGAGGATATCGCTCTCATGGCGCGCACCGTGGCTCCCCGCAAGCTCGGCGTGAAAGCCTCGGGCGGAGTCCGCACATACGCCGACGTGGTCAGGATGGTGGAGGCCGGCGCGACGCGCGTGGGCAGCTCCAACAGTGTCAAGATTCTGGAAGAGGCCATGCAGATGGCCTCGGGGAAGAGGTGAGACGTGGCCGAGCTTCGCTGCTACGTGTTTATCGACAGCCTGCAGCCGCAATTCGCTTCGTTCCTCGGAACGGTCGCGCAGGGATTTCTGCCGGTGCCTGGACAAGCAGCTCTGTTTGTCGAGATCGCGCCGGGCATGGAGATCATGCGCGTGACGGATGTCGCGCTGAAGGCCACCGACGTCCGTCCGGGGATGATGATCATCGAGCGCATTTACGGCATGCTCGAGTTGCACGCGGATTCACAGGCCGACGTGCGCCAGGCCGGCCAGGCCATCCTCGATTCGCTGAATCTGAAGGAAGAGGACCGCATCAAGCCGGAGATCACATCCAGCCAGGTGATCCGCAACATCTCCGACTACCATACGCAGCTCATCAACAGGACGCGCCACGGCGACATGATCATCCCCGGTCAGTCGCTGTACGTCATGGAGGTGGCGCCTGCCGGCTACGCGGCCATTGCGGCGAACGAGGCGGAGAAGGCAGCCAACATCAATGTCCTCGAGGTGCGTGCCTTTGGAAGTTTTGGGCGCGTCTACCTCGGCGGCGAGGAACGCGACATCGACGTCGGATACCAGGCGGCCGAACAGGCCATTGCATCGATTGCCGGGCGGGCGGGACGGCCGTGAGAAGCAAACCAGAAACTAGAAACTAGAAACCAGAAAGCAGAAAGCAGAAAGCAGAAAGCAGAAACGAAGAGTGCCTTCTAGTTTCTGGTTTCTGGTTTCTGGTTTCTGGTTTGATCTTAAGGAGGACGCATGACAGACGCACTGGGCATGATCGAAACGAGGTCTTTTCCGGCCGTGGTAGAGGCCGCGGACGCGGCGGTAAAGGCCGCGCGAGTGGATCTCGTTTCCTATGAGAAGACGGGTGGCGGCTATACGACGATCGTCGTCCGCGGAGACGTAGCGGCGGTGAAAGCGGCCTGCGATGCGGCACAGACGGCGGCGGGACGGGTCGGCGATGTCGTCACCGTGCACGTGATCGCGCGGCCGCACGACCAGGTCGACGTCATCATGCCGCTCGGCCGGAAACCCGAGGCGGCGGCGCAGGGTCGCGCCAAGAAGTAACAGGACCCACTCCATGCAACTCGCGAGAGTCGTGGGAACCGTTGTCGCCACGCGGAAAGAGGAGAGCATGCAGGGGATCAAACTCCTGGTCGTGCGTCCTCTGGACGAAGAAGGCCGCGAGAGCGGCAATGTGATCGTGTCGGCCGACGCGGTGGGAGCGGGTCCGGACGAAGTCGTCCTGATCGCCGCAGGAAGCTCGGCCCGGCAGACCGTGGTCACCGACAAGCGGCCCGTCGATTCGGTGGTCCTGGCCATCGTCGACAGCTGGTACGTCGGCAACGCCGTGAAGTACAAGAAGTGAGTCACCGATGACGCGCCTTACCGATCAGGAAATCGACGAGATCGCCCGGCGCATCGCCGCCGACATGGCCCGCGGGGGAGAGAAGACACCTCCACCTCCGCCTGTTCCGTCGCAGGAGATGGGTCTCGGCGTCTTCGCCACGGTCTCCGATGCCGTGAGCGCCGCGACCATCGCGCAAAAAGAGTTCGTCGCCCTCAAGCTCGCGCAGCGCGCCGTGATCATCGAAGCGATGCGCCAGGCCATGCGCGAGAACGGATCGATGCTGGCCAAGGCGGCGTTCGAAGAGACCGGACTCGGACGCTTTGAAGACAAGATCGTCAAGAACCAGCTCGTCACCGAAAGAACGCCGGGCCTCGAAGATCTCGTTCCGGTGGCGACGACGGGCGACAACGGTCTCACGCTCGTCGAGCCCGCCCCGTTCGGCGTGATCGGCGCGATCACGCCCGTCACCAACCCGACCTCCACGATCATCTGCAATTCGATCGGGATGCTCGCCGCCGGCAACAGCGTCGTCTTCAACGTTCATCCCTACGCGAAGAACTGCTGCATGCAGACCATCGCCCTTCTCAACAAGGCCATCGCCGGCGCCGGCGGCCCTCCCAATGTCATCTGCGGCGTGGCCAACCCGACCATCGAATCGGCGCAGGAGCTGATGAAACATCCCGGTGTCCGCCTGGTCGTCGTGACCGGTGGGGGAGAAGTCGTCAAGGTGGCCATGAGCAGCGGCAAGCGGGCCATCTGCGCCGGACCGGGAAATCCGCCGGTGGTGGTGGACGCGACGGCCGATATCGACAGGGCGGCGCGCGACATCATCCTCGGCGCCTCCACCGACAACAACA
>DATLWH010000617.1:0-11093 GCA_035576505.1 Thermoanaerobaculia bacterium
ATCATGGCTGACAACGACCGCGACGATGCTCTCGAATACCACTCGGGAGGGCGTCCGGGCAAAACGGAGGTCGTGCCGACAAAGCCGACCGCGACACAGCGAGACCTGGCGCTCGCCTACACCCCGGGCGTCGCCAAACCATGTCTCGAGATCGCTCGTGACCCCGGCGACGTCTACAAGTACACGAACAAAGGCAATCTCGTTGCCGTCATCTCCAACGGCACGGCCGTCCTGGGCCTCGGCAACATCGGCGCGGCCGCCGGCAAGCCGGTGATGGAGGGGAAAGCCGTTCTCTTCAAACGCTTCGCCGACATCGACGTCTTCGACCTCGAGCTCGACACCCACGACACCGAGGCGTTCATCAACGCCGTCCGGATCATGGAGCCTACGTTCGGCGGCATCAACCTCGAAGACATCGCCGCGCCGGAGTGCTTCGAGATCGAGGAACGGCTCAAGGCGATGATGAAGATCCCCGTCTTCCACGACGACCAGCACGGCACGGCCATCATCTCGGCCGCGGCGCTGAAGAACGCGCTCGAGGTGGCTGGCAAGAACATCGGCGAGGTGAAGATCGTCATCTCGGGCGCCGGGGCGGCGGCCATGGCCTGCCTTCGGCTCTACATCAAGATGGGATTGCGCAAAGAGAACGTGATCATGACCGACAGCAAGGGCGTGATCTACAAGGGACGCAAGATCGACATGACGCCGTACAAGGAAGAGTTCGCGGCCGATACGTCGAGGCGAACTCTTGCCGAGGCTTTTGAGGGCGCTGACGTGTTCCTCGGTCTCTCCATCGGCGGCATCGTCACCCCGGCCATGGTCCAGGCGATGGCGAAAGATCCGATCGTTTTCGCCATGGCCAATCCTGATCCCGAGATCGGGTACGACGAGGCGGTGGCCGCCCGCCCTGATGTGATCATGGCCACGGGCCGGTCCGATTACCCCAACCAGGTGAACAACGTCCTCGGCTTCCCCTTCATCTTCCGCGGGGCGCTCGATTGCCGGGCCACGACCATCAACGACGAGATGAAGCTGGCGGCCTCCGAGGCCCTGGCCGAGCTGGCCAAAGAGGAAGTGCCGGACGCCGTCCTGCGCGCATACGGAAGCAGCGCCAAGTTCAACTTCGGACGGGAGTATCTGATCCCCAAGCCGTTCGACTCACGCGTACTGCTCAACGTACCGGTCGCGGTTGCGCGAGCGGCGGCGGAGAGCGGGGTGGCGCAGGAGCCGATCGCCGATTACGACGCCTACCGGCGCCGGCTGGAGCAACTGCTCGGCCGGGCGCGCGGCATGATGCACGGCGTCTATGACCGCGCCAAACGCAATCCAAAACGGATCGTCTTCCCCGAGGGGGACCAGGAAAAGATCATTCGGGCCGCCAAGATCCTCATCGATGAAGGGCTCGCCCATCCCATCCTGCTGGTCAAACGCGAGGTCGTCGCACCACTGCTGCAGAAGCATCACATCGATGAATCGAAAGTCACGATCATCGACATCGAGCACTGCGAGCAGCTCGATCAGTATGTTCGCCGCTTCGCAGAGATCCGAAGGCGGCATGGCGTCACCGTCGCCGATGGGTACCGGATTCTGAACAGCCGCAACTACTTCGCCATGATGATGGTCGAAGCGGGCGATGCCGATGGCGTGATCGCCGGCCTGCGCGCCTACTACCCTGCCACGATCAAGCCTGCTCTGCAGATCATCAAGACGCGGCCGGGCGTCAATCGGGTCTCCGGCGCGTACCTTCTGATGTTCAAGGGACGGATGCTCATCCTCGCCGATACGACGGTGACGATCAATCCGGGCGCTCATGACCTTGCGGAGATCGCCATCCTCACGGCGGAGACGGCGCGGCGATTCAATATCGAGCCGCGCATCGCCATGATCTCCTTCTCCAATTTCGGCTCGACACAACATCCCGACGCCGAGAAGGTCGCCAAGGCGGTGGAGCTGGTGAAGAGGGACCGGCCGGATCTCATCATCGAAGGCGAAATGCAGGCCGACGCCGCCGTCGAGCCTCATATCGCCAGCACCGACTATCCATGGAGCGTGATCCAGGGCGACGCGAACGTGCTGATCTTCCCGAACCTCGATGCGGCCAATGCCGCGTACAAGCTTCTCTGGCGCCTGGGCGGAGCCGAGGCCATCGGCCCGATCCTGCAGGGGATGGCCAAGCCGGTACACGTGCTCCAGCGTGGAGTCGACGTCAGCGACATCGTCAACATGGCTGCCATCGCCGTGGTCGACGCGCAGGAAGCGGGCAAGTAGCTGTCCCTTCGACGGAGAGAAGACCCATGTCAGAGCACTACTACAAGCCCGACCATCTCAAGAACTTCGGCGGGATCTCCGAGGGCGCTCCGGAGCTGGGGAAGAAGTTCTTCGAATACTACTCGGCGGTCTTTGCCGCCGGGGCGCTCACCGAACGCGAGAAGGCCTTGATCGCGCTCGCGGTCGCCCACACGGTGCAGTGCCCGTATTGCATCGACGCATACACGACCGAGAGCCTTCAGAAGGGCGCCGACATCGAGCAGATGACCGAGGCCGTCCACGTCGCCTGTGCAATCCGCGGGGGTGCCTCGCTGGTTCACGGCATGCAGATGAAAGAACACGCGGAAAAGGTGGGCATGTGACCGATTCGCCATCCCCGGGACGTTTACCGGCGTCGACCCTGTCGTCGCGGCGCGTCCCCCTGGCGGATCCGAGCGAGCAAATGGCGCGGCTGGAGGCCAGCACGGCCGGCCGCGCCAGCTTTCCGGAGATGCTTCGCGGCGCGGGGTGGCCGGACTTCACACCAGCTCGACTGGAGATCTTTCAGATCAACCTCGGCAAGCTGTGCAACATGACCTGCCGGCATTGCCATGTCGACGCCGGGCCTGACCGCTCCGACGCCATGATGACCCGTGAGACCGTCGAGGCCTGCCTTCGCGCACTCGATCAAACCCCCGCGCACACGGTCGACATCACCGGCGGAGCGCCGGAGCTGCACCCGGAGTTCCGTTACCTGGTGGAGGCGGCGCGCTCGCGAAACAAGCACGTGATCGACCGCTGCAACCTGTCGGTGCTGCTGCTCCCCCGCAACGCCGGACTGGCGGAATGGCTGGCCGGCCGCGAGGTCGAAATCGTCGCCTCTTTGCCGCACTACAGGCGGCGAAGCACCGATGCACAGCGAGGCGACGGTGCCTTCGAGAAGTCGATCTCCGCCCTGCGTCTGCTCAACGCGGCCGGATACGGGCAGGGAAACCCCAGTCGGATTCTGTCGTTGATGACCAACCCCGCCGGGGCGTTTCTCGCCCCTTCGCAGTCGGAAGTCGAGGGCGAATGGAAGGTCGCGCTGCGACGCGACTTCGGCGTGACGTTCGACCGCCTTCTGGCGCTGAACAACATGCCCATCTCCCGATTTCTGGAGTGGCTCATCGACTCGGACAACCTCGATTCCTACATGACCAGACTGATCGACGCCTTCAATCCCGGCGCCGTCAGCGGCGTCATGTGCCGCAACACCATCTCCGTGTCATGGGACGGCCGCCTCTTCGACTGCGACTTCAACCAGATGCTCGATCTCGACGCGGAAACGAGCGATACCGGCATGACCATCGAGACCTTCGAGATCGAGTCGTGGCAAAAACGCGGCATCGTCACGCGCGCGCATTGCTTCGGATGCACCGCCGGAGCGGGCAGCTCCTGCGGCGGATCGACGGCGTAGAAGGCCCACATCCAAGGATATGCTGGCTGGTGGCAGACAAGACGTAGGTCGGACTCTCTAGTCCGACCGGAGCTTGCGAGGCTCTGAACTACAGGCGGTTATCAATTACCAATCTCCCGAGCTCCGGTCGGACTGGAGAGTCCGACCTACGTCTTGTCCGCCGATCCAGCCGTCGAGACCCTTCGGCTTCGCTCAGGGCAGGCTTCGCGCTCCTTCGCGCTAACGCCCTACCCCTTCCGCTGTTCCAGCGCCCGGTAGCCGATATCCGTCCGGTACCTTGCACCCTCGAACCGCACCTTCGGCGCGGCCGCGTAGGCCTTGGCAAGCGCTTCGGAGAGCGTTGCCGCGCGGGCACAGACGCTGGCCACGCGGCCGGCCACGTTGACCATCTTGCCGCCGCGCGAGACCGTCCCGGCGTGGAAGACGGTCACGGCGGAGTCGTCGATCGGATCGACGACGACCTCCTGCCCCTTCTGGAACTCCTCCGGATAGCCGTCGACGGCGATGACGACGCAGGCGGCAGCCTCCTTGACCCAGTTCAGCTTCGTGTCGCCGAGGTTGCCGCGGGCCACCTTGAGACAGAGGTCGGCCAGATCGTCCTCGAGGCGGAGCATCTGTACCTGAGTCTCCGGGTCGCCGAAACGGCAGTTGTACTCCAGCACCTTCGGGCCCTTGGGCGTGAGCATGACGCCGGCGTAGAGGCAGCCGGTGTAGGGACGTCCCTCATCGGCCATCCCCTGGATGGTGGGCATGATGATCGTCTTCACGATCTCCGCCGCCGCTTCGCCGGAGAGGACCACGGCCGGTGAGTGCGCCCCCATGCCGCCGGTGTTCGGACCCGTTTCGCCGTCGAAGGCCTTCTTGTAGTCCTTGGCCGGCGCGAGGGAGACGAACTTCGTCCCGTCGGTCAGGGCCATGAACGACACCTCCTCGCCGGTCAGGAACTCCTCGACCAGGATGCGATTGGCGGCGTTTCCGAACTTTTTCTCCTCGAACACGAGCCGGAGATACTCCTCCGCTTCCGCCTTCGAGCCGATGATGACGACCCCCTTGCCGGAAGCGAGTCCGTCGACTTTGATCACCGCCGGGTAGCCGAACTCCTTCAGGGCCGCTTTGGCCTCGTCGGCCGACGAGCAGACGCGGGCCTCGGCTGTAGGAATGCCGTACTTGCGCATGAACTCTTTGGAGAAGGCCTTTGACCCTTCCAGCTCAGCGGCCAGGCGCGTCGGGCCGAAGATGGCCATGCCGCGCTTCTGGAACTCGTCGACGATGCCCAGGGTCAGGGGGAGCTCCGGGCCGACGATGGTAAGGTCCATCTTCAGCTTCTCGGCAAAGTCGGCCAGCTCGATGATGTCGGCAACGCCGATGTTTACGCAGTCGCCGACGGCTGCGATCCCGGCGTTCCCCGGGGCCGCATAGACCTCCCTGACGAGAGGAGACTGACGGAGTTTCCACGCGATCGCATGCTCGCGTGCCCCTTGCCCAACGACCAGAACGCGCATGAGGTAGGTGTTTGGATTCTAGCACGCGGGTGCGCGGTCTCTGCGTTGCGCGGGCGTCGGGTGTCGGGTGTCGGGTGTCGGAGTAAGCATATTGGCTCAGCCCGCGGCTTCCGACCCCCGACTCCCGACGCCCGCGCAACGCAGAGACCCCGAGACCCCGCCACAGCGGCCCACGAAATCAGAAACGCCACCTAGACGTTTCCCAAGCCACCGCCGTACATGTGTCACGATGCCTGCGGAAGTTCTCCGAATGATCCCGACGAAAGAGTCCGTGGAGCCTGACGATCGTCAGCTGGTCGAACAGATCCGGCAAGGCGACGATGGGGCCTTTGAGACTCTCGTCCGCCGGAAGACCTCCAAGGTCTACGGCCTCTGCTACCGCGTGATCGGCAACGGCGAAGACGCCAAGGACATCTCCCAGCTCGTCTTCCTCAAGCTTTGGGAGAACCTCGACAAATACGATCCGCAGTACGCCTTCGACACCTGGCTTTACCGGATGGTGACGAACGTGGCCATCGATTTCATGCGCAACAAACAGTCGCGCGACAACGCCGTGAACTCCAACTTGCGGCTCGTCAAGAACTCGGTCGACCCGGAACAAACCGTCTCCGTACAGCGAAAAGAGGTCGAGTCGGTCTTTAATGTCGTGTCGGACGCCCTGTCACCGAAGCAGAAGACGATCTTCGTGATGAGCGAGATGGAAGATCTCCGTTCTTCGGAGATCGCCAGGATCCTGGGCTGCCGCGAGTCGACCGTGCGCAATCACCTCTTCAACGCCCGCAAGCTGATGCAGCATCAGTTACGGATCCACTTCCCCGAATACGCGCGGCTCTGTGAGGGATCGCGATGATTCCCTGCCAGCGCTTCCGCGCGAACCTCCAGCCCGGCACGACGGACGCAGCCCTGCTCGAGCATCTCCGGCATTGCGACTCCTGCCTCGACTTTGCCATGGGCGTCGATCCTGACCTTTTCTTCCGCTCCATCGGTGGCGAAGAGCTCATTCCACCCGGCGGGGTGGATGCCTTCGTCGGCGATGTGATGTCGCAGGTACGGGTTCGCAGCGCCGAGACGTCGCTCGCGCCGCACGGTTCGGTGAGCGTTTGGCAGCGGCTCGCCATCGCCGCGACGATCGCTGCCGGTGTGACCGGCGCAACGCTCGTCTATAGCCTCGAACAGCGGGCAGCGGCCCCCAATCCAGCGCATGCGGCCGCCACGGCCGTCAAGCCGGTTGCCGCCCGTTCAGCGGCTCTGGCGACGAAATCGTTCGTGGAAACGTATTCTTCTCACAACGCCACGATGGTCGAGGTGCCGAACGACGGCAGCGACGCCAAAATCGTGATGATCTTCGACGACACGTTGCCGGCGGACCTATGAACCTGAAGCGCTTTCTCCTGATGATTTCGATGATGGTTGCCCTCAGCGGCGCGGCGATCGCTGAGCCGCCTGCTGCGGCGGCAGACGCGAAGGCGCCGCTGGCGGTGCGCTCGTTTACCTTCAAGTTCAAGCAGGCCGACAAGGCTGCCGCGGCCATCAAGCCGCTCCTCAGCACCGACGGCTCGATGTCGATTCAGCCCTCGACGAACTCGCTCGTCGTCACCGACCGCGCCGACAACATGAAGGCGGTGGCGAAGATGATCGCCGACTTCGACAAAGAGCCGCAGAGCTTCCGTCTCTACGTCCGCATCGTCGGCGCGTCGCGCGTGGAGGGTTCGCCGAAGATCGCCGACGACCTCAAGGATGTGGCCAGGAAACTGGCCATCCTGCCCTACAACGCCTTCGAGAGCGTCGGTGAGGCGACCGTGCAGGGGAAGGAAGGCGACCCCGGTCTCATCGACATGCCGAGCGGTTACCGCGCCGATTTCCGTTTCGGCGAGTACGACCTGGCCAGCGATTCGATCGCCGTCAAAGGCCTCCATATCGCCAAACTCACGGGAACACAGAAGGATCAGCTCACGTCGCTGCTCACGACGACACTGAACCTCACCATTGGCCAGACATACATTCTCGGCGCGTCGAAGGATCCGCAAAGCCATCGCGCGTTGATGATCGTCCTCGTCGCTCGACGTTAAGAGCGGCGTTCCTCCTACGCATCCGGGGCGCGGCGACTCACCCTCCGCCGCGCCCCATTTTTTTGCATTGGTCGATGAGTGGATTGGTGGCACCCTGTTCATCGAGCGCCCTTCTCCCCCGCGGTTTTTTTGCGGGGGAGAAGGTGCCGAAGGCGGATGAGGGGGCGGTTCTCGCGCTGAAGTTAATTGTTTTCATGAGCCTCCCACAACCGTTCATGAACCCAGTCCACTGTTCGGCAAGCTCCAACGCCCCCTCATCCGCCTGCGGCACCTTCTCCCCCCCGCTGAAAAGCGCGGTGGGGAGAAGGACGCTCGATGAACACTCTGCGATTCCACTTAGATGGTGAGAAATCTACTAATCCACTGCCCTCACAGATCGAGTGATTCACTCTGCTATCCTTTCGCGAAAGTCGTCCCTATTCGGAGGATGCATGCGTAAGTCACTCATGGCGCTCGTAGTTTGTACGCTCATGGCCCTTCCCCTGGCCGCTCAGAACACCGACATCGAGTCGCTCTCCGGCCTGCAGTTCAACTTCGGCAACCCCGGTGCCCGCTCGCTGGGCATGGGCGGTGCCTTCCTCGGCCTGGCCGACGATGCCTCAGCCGCCGAGGCCAACCCGGCCGGACTGACCATTCTGAGGAAGCCCGAGATCACCATCGAAGGGCGCAACTACCAGGAAGAACAGGTCTTCACGACGAGCGGCACCTTCCCTGATCTCAAGCGCACCGCCTTCAGCCACTACAGCCAGCGCGTCGATCCGACCTTCGCCAGCATCGTCTATCCGACCAAACACTTCACCATCGGCGTCTACTACCACGAGCCGCTCCGCAATGAAGGGACGGGCCAGGTGGTGCCGGTGCGCAACAACTTCACGGGCGAGATCAAGACGGACGTCCCCAACTTCTTCCTCCCGGTCGATGCCAACGGCAACCCCACCGGCGGACCGATCACATCCGCGGCGTGCCAAACCCTGCGCGCGACGAATCCGTTCGCCTGCCTCGAGTACACCGTCCTGCCGTTTCTCAGCTCCGTGAAGATTCAGGAAAGGACGTTCGGCCTGGCCATGGCCTTCAAGGTCGGCAATTTCTCGTTCGGCGCGACGGCGCGCTCGCAGCGTTTCAACGAGACCGCCTTCACCTTCCGCGTGACGCCGACGTTCGACTTCTCGAGCATCTCCGTTCAGGCTTCGAGCGACATCACCAGCAATAACGACGTGGCCAAAGACAGGACCGACCTCACCTTCTCCGGCGGCTTCAAATGGGCGCCGACGGACAAGTTCTCGCTCGGCGGCGTCTACAAGCAGGGAGCGAAGTACGTCACGCCGACCTTTGCCGCCAACGACGCCACCAACTTCGCGTTCGTGAAAGCGGCAGACACGACGTTCCACATCCCCGACGTGTACGGTGCCGGCATCTCCTACCGCCCCATGCCCGTGCTGACGGTCAACGCCGACGTCGTACGCGTGAAGTACTCGAACCTCGTCGACAACTTCGTCTCCATCAACGCCACCGTTCGTGCCATCGACAAGGCGTATAAAGCGGCCGACGCCACGGAGATCCACGTCGGCGGCGAGTACTTCTTCTCGACCAAGATTCCCTTCGCCATGCGCGCCGGCTACTGGCGCGATCCCCAGCACTCCATCACCTACACCGGACCTCTCCAGAATGCGGACGAAGTGGCCGCGGCGGTGCTCTTCCCGAAGACGAAGTCCCTCAACCACGTCTCCGTCGGCGCCGGCCTGGCATGGCCACGCTTCCAGATCGACGCCGCCTACGACCGCTCGACCCTGTTCAAGGTCGGCTCGATCTCGATGGTGACGAGGTTCTAGATCCCCTCGAGCGGCAAATCGAGCAGCTCGAACTTCTCCCAGCCGCGAAAGTCGAAGTGCCACCACTCGGATGGCAGCGGCTCGAAGCCGTGTCTCTTCATGACGTCCCGCAGCGTGGCGCGATTCGCAATCGCCTCGGCCGGCAGGTCGCTAAAGTCCTGACGCGCGCGCGGCGTGAAGTCGTCATAGCCGGTCGGCATCGGCAGCTCGCGGCCGGTGTGCAGATCGATGAGCGTCAGATCGACGGCGGCGCCACGGTTGTGCCGCGAGCCCTTGGCCGGATCGGCCACGAAGTCGGGATTGCGGATCGGTTTCCACATCCGCACCGTCACGCGATAGGGCCGATAGCCGTCAAAGATCTTCAACCCCAATCCCTGGCGCGCCAGCTCGCGCTCGACCTCGTGCAGAGCGATCGCCGCCGGACGCCGCAGGAAGACTCGCGGCACGGGATACAGCGTCTCGTGCATGAAGTTGTTCGTCGTGGCGTAGCGGACATCCCGAGGGAGGTCGATGATCTCCACCAGCCGCTTGTCCGGATCGGCGGTCACGAGCCGGTCGTACTCGGCCATGCTGCGGACGACGGGCGGGTGCGTCGTGGCGCACGCGGCCGCGAGGAGAAAGAGCAGCGCGAGGATTTTTCTCATCGTGAGATCGCCGGGGCCACTTTCGTCATGAAATCGTCCATGTTCTTCATGACCCGTTTCGAGTCGTGGTTGTTGAAGTCGAACCAGAGCATCAGCCGGTCGTCATGATGGAAGCGCTCCGCGACCTGTTTCACGATCATCTCCGCACTGCCGATGAGAGCGTTGTTCGTGGCGCTCCTGACCTTCTCTTCGTCCAGTGTCCCTTCCAGCGCGCGCCAGTAGTTCGTCAGCGCCGCCCGCGCCTCCTCCGGTGCCCGCGACGGGTCGCTGTCGTTGATGAAGACCAGCACCGTTCGCGGCATGAGGCGGCGCTGCCAGCCGCCGCCGGCAGGGTGATAGGCCGTGGCCATCCGCTCGTTCGTCTTCCGGATCTCGTCGCCCGGCGTGATCGACAGGTTGAAGACGCCTACCGGAAGGATGGTATTGGCAAATACTTGTGTCGCGGCATCGTGCGAACCGATCGAAAGCTGCAGCAGATCCATCCGCGGCTCCTGGGGAACGATCTTCAGGTTCGGAAACACCCAGCGAGGCGCCAGGGGGATCTCGCCGAAATCCTGGCCGAACACATCGACGACGCGCTGCCAGTCGCTGTCGGAACGAAAGTCTTTTCGTTGCAGTGAGCGGTTCGCGATCATCGAAGAGCTCAGCGTCTCTCCGCGCAGCAAGCGGAGAAAAATCTCGGTCGCCTCCTCGAAGATCTTGTTCTTCACCACCGGCCACGCCGCCTCTTCCACCGGCGTGCGCGGCACGATGCCGTATGGGATATTGATGAAGGGGAAGCGGCCCGCCGCGAAACCGACCGTGAAGAGGCGCCGCTCCTCCGGATCGAGCCCGTGGAGGGCGAGAAACGTCTTGATCCGCTCCGCGGCTGCGATCGGGCCGCCGTTGCAGAGGATGTTCATGATCGCCGAGCCAACGCCGATCCGCCTGGTCCGCGCAAAGATCCGGTGCCCGAGCTGCAGGATGTCCGTATTCAGCCCGATCTCGCCGACGAAATGCGGGATCACCGCTCCCGGATTGCTCTTCTGAACCTCCGTCGACAGATGACTCTCCGCCACCCAAGCCGTTCCGAACCCGAGCCTGTCCGCCAGGATCACCTGTTCGAAGAAGTTCTCGAACATGACTCGCTCGGAGGGGATGTACCCATCGACTTCCGTCTGCGAGATGGAGAAGAAGATGTCGAGGTCCATGACTTCGGGGATCGTATAGGAATGGGCGTGGGGAGTGGGGGGTGGGGAGTGGTAGACGGTTGCTGGGTTGATTGGTTGCTTGGGTATCGAGGTCTCGCAGTAGCGCGGTCGCGTGGTGGCAACGAGGCAAAGACCGCGAGACCGCGAGACCGCGAA
>DATLWH010000618.1:0-2540 GCA_035576505.1 Thermoanaerobaculia bacterium
GCGGGCGTGAGCAACTCCTGCCGGCGATGACTCCGATCGAACGGCGCATCGTTCACCTCGCGCTTCAGGAAGATGCTGACGTGACGACGGAGTCGCGTGGCGACGGCTTCTACAAACGAGTGGCGATCATCACGCGCGAGAAACCGGCCGGGTAGTTGCCCGGTTGCCCGGTTGCCGAGTTGCCTCGGGCATGGATCGGTAACCCGGCAACTTGGCAAAACCGCAAGCAGAGCTCGACACGATCGTCGCGCCCGCCACGCCACTCGGCAGGGGAGCGCTCGCCATCGTCCGTATCGACGGACCGCGCAGTGCCGCCATCCTGGAGTCCCTCGGGTCCGTCGCGCCGGAGACGAGGATCGCCACCCTGACGCAACTAATGCTCGATGGCGAGCTGCTCGATGAATGCATCGCCGTCCGTTACGCGGCGCCGCATTCATTTACCGGCAACGATCTGGTCGAGTTGACCCTGCACGGAAGCCCTCTGCTCGTCGGCCGGGTGATCGGCGCGGTGATGGGCCTGGGCGCGAGAATGGCCGAGCCAGGTGAGTTCACCGAGCGAGCCGTGTTGAACGGCAAGCTCGATCTCGTGCAGGCGGAGTCGATCGTTGATCTCATCAACTCGCGCACCGCACTGCAGGCGAAACTCTCGCTCAGCAATCTGCGCGGATTGTTGAGCCGCCGCGCGGCCGCCGTCCGCGAGTCGCTCCTCTATGTCATCTCGCGTCTCGAGGCCGCGCTCGACTTTTCGGAAGAAGGATACGAGTTCATTACCCGTGACGAAGCGAGCCGCCGGATGGAGCGAGCCATCGCGGAGACGGATGCGTTGGCGGAGAGCTATCGCCGGGGCAGGGCCACGGCGTCCGGTCTCACGGCGGTGATTCTGGGAAGGCCAAACGCAGGCAAATCGACGCTGCTGAATCGACTGGTCGGCAGCGACCGCGCAATCGTCACCCCAATTCCGGGGACGACGCGAGACATCGTTCGGGAGACGATCGAGATCGGCGGACTACCGGTGACCATTGCTGACACTGCCGGCCTGCGTACGAGCGGCGACCTCGTTGAAGAGATCGGCGTTGCGCGCGCGCGCGAGGCAGCGGGCGCTGCCGACATCATCCTTTACCTCATCGATTCGGCCGCGGGCGTGACCGGCGAAGACGAGTTGGCCGCTTTTCCTGGATCGATCGTTGTCTACACAAAGACCGATCTTGCGCCTGCTCCTCCCGGAGAACTTGGAATCAGCGTTACCGCTGAGCGCGGTATCGACGAATTGCTTGGCAGGCTCGATCGTTTGGTTCGCGATGAGTTCGCTGCGCCGGAGGGCAGCCTTGTAAACGAGCGCCAGCATCAAGCCGTGCTCGACTGCCGGGAAGCGCTCAAAACGGCACTTGCCGCACTGAACAGCGGACTCGATGAGCAGGTCATCCTTGTCGACCTCTACCGCGCCTCGACTTCGCTGGGCCTTCTTAGCGGAGCCATCACGCGAGACGAAGTCTTCACCGAGATCTTCTCGAAGTTCTGCATCGGGAAGTGAGCGCTCTCGAACGGCTGTTCCACGTGAAACATGTTCGATGTCATCGTCATCGGTGGTGGCCATGCCGGCGCGGAGGCCGCGCGCGTCTGCGCGCGCGGTGGAGTGCGCGTTGCGCTGGTGACGATGTTGCGGGAGGCCATCGGCCGGATGTCGTGCAACCCGGCAATCGGCGGCCTTGCCAAAGGGAACCTCGTCAAGGAGATCGATGCCCTCGGCGGGTTGATGGGGGAGGCGACCGACCGTGCCGGCATCCAGTTCAAGGTACTGAACCGATCCAAAGGTCCGGCGGTGCAAGGACCCCGCGCACAGTGCGACCGTGATCTTTACGCAGCCGCGGTTCAGCGGGTCCTGGCAGATGAGCCGAACATCACGATCGTCGAGGGCTCAGTTTCCTCGCTTCTTCGCGATGGAAGCATGGTTCGAGGCCTTCTTCTCAAGGACGGTACGCGGCTCGATGCCCGCGCCGTCGTCGTGACGACCGGCACGTTCCTTCGAGCCCTGATGCATTCCGGAGAGGCAAAGACGGCCGGCGGCCGGTTCGGTGAGCCGTCGTCTGAAACGCTTTCGGATTCGCTTCGCGATCTCGGCTTGAAGCTGGGCAGGCTCAAGACGGGAACGCCGCCGCGCGTAGGCCGCAATTCCGTCGACTTCTCGAAGTTGGAGGAGGCTCCCGGTGATGCCAGGCCGCGGCCGTTCTCGATCCTGACGGATCAGCTCGTGCTGCCGCAGGTGCTTTGCCATCTCACGTACACCGGCTCTTTCGCCCACGATCTGATCCGCGCGAATCTTCACCGCGCGCCGATGTACTCGGGTCAGATTCACGCCACCGGTCCGCGGTATTGCCCGTCGATCGAAGACAAGGTGGTCCGTTTTGCGGAGAAAGAGCGCCATCAGGTCTTCGTCGAACCTGAGGGTCTCCAGCATCCATGGCTTTATCTCAACGGCATCTCAACGTCACTTCCGGCGGACGTTCAGGATGGCGTCGTTCGTTCGCTCCCCGGATTCGAGA
>DATLWH010000619.1:0-5178 GCA_035576505.1 Thermoanaerobaculia bacterium
AGGAGTCGCTCCATGCGCCTTGCGGTCCGCCGTGAATCAGCACGATGGCCGGATACTTCTTCGTCTTGTCGAAGTCCGGCGGCGTCACGAGGAAGCCCTGGATCCGAGCGTTGTCGGCACCGGTCCAGTAAACGTCGTGCATCATTCCCATGCGCAGGCTCGTGAGCAACGCATCGTTCTCATGCGTGAGGCGCTCTACGGCGCTGGTGCGCTTGTTGACCGCATAGATCTCGGTCGGCCCGGTCAGCCCCGAGCGCGCGCAGTAGAGCGTCTGGCCGTTGTTCGCAATGGCCACGGCACTCGTCGATCCATAACCGTCGATCGGCACGAACTTGCCATCGAGCGATACCTCGTACAGCACGTCGCGGCCCTGTCTCGGAGCGATGACGAACATCGATTTCGAATCGGGCGACCAGGTGATCGACTCGACCCAATCGTTGAAATCGGCGCCGATGCGGTGCGACGTGCCGGCCTGGCGGTCATAGAGCCACAGTTCCCAGAGATCGGACTCGTAGCCGGCGCGCGCCTGCGAGCGGTACGCGATCCAGCGGCCGTCGTGCGAGTAGCTCGGCGACGTGTCGGCACCGGTACGCGTCGTGATTGGCTTCGCGGCACCGCCGGCGATCGGGACGATGTAGAGATCGGAGTTCGTGGAGACTTCCGGATGCGCGGATCTGTCCTGGGCGAAGACGAGCTCTTTGCCGTCCGGCGAGACATCGAACTCATCGCCACCACCCAGTGAGAACGGCGGAGCGTCGAATGCGCCCGGCGTGAGGTCGCGCGGCGCCCCGCCGCCGACCGGGACGTAGACAATGTGGCTGCGCGTCGGCTCCTGCCACGCCTTCCAATGGCGGTAGAGCAGGCTGGTGAGCACGCGCGCTTTCGTCGGCGCCGCCGCCTCGGCCGTGGTTTTGTTCTTGATGCAATCCGGATCGACGCCGCAATCGGGGTAGATGTCGGAAACGGCGACCAGGCCCGAGCCGTCCGGCAGCCATTTCAGGCTGCCGGCGCCGCCGGCGAGATCGCTGACCTTCCGCGAAGTGCCCGCGGCGACGTCGTAGAGATAAATCTGATGGGCACTTCCGTCGCGATTGGAGACGTAAGCAATCGTCTTCCCATCCGGCGACCAGGCCGGACCGTTGTCCTGATGCTTGACGTCGCTGATCAGCTTCGGCGCCCCGCCGGCCGATGGAATGACATAGACGCCGCTGAAGCTCTTGTTCGCCGCCAGGTCCGGCGTGGAGACGTCGTACGCCAGCCATTGCCCGTTCGGCGATAGCTGCGGCGCGCCGATCCGGTGAAGGGAGACGAGATCCTCAAAGCGCAACCCTCGCTGCGCGAACGCGGTTGCAGCGAATGTGAATACGAGCAGAGTGAGCGTAAAGCGTTTCATGGAGTCGTTCATCCTTTCACCGTATGTATCCTAACGATCGCAGATTTTCGTAGTACTCCTCATTGACGTTCACCGGCGCGCTTGAGGAGACGCGAGGGCCGTATGAGGCGATGCGTGGCGTGGTTCCGATCATGCTTCGGCCGGGCATCTCTTCCGATGCGGGAAATCCCAGAAGAGCACAGAGTGTCGGGGCGATATCGAAGGCCGTCCGCGGTGGAAGCGGCGTAATCCTTCGCCTCGACGCGATGATGCCACGCCCGCCCTGCCCCTCGCCCGGCAGACCGATGACGATGACGTCTCCCTCCGCCTGCGCAATCGTCCGATCGAGATTCTCGAGCGCGCGAACCGACGCGGCAAGCTGCGTCGGCGAATCGAGCGGCAGCCTGTTCAGGATGATGTCGAGGGCCGGCAGGTAGACGGTCGCAAAACGTGGGTGTTCGCGCCGGCTCTCGGTAACGAGGCGCTCCGAGGCGATGTCATCGACGCGCGTCGCCTCGGCCTCGGCAGCCACGCCGGGCGTGCTGGCCGCGGCGAAGACCGGCTTCTGGCTGATTTCGTCGAGCGCACCGCCACGCGTGTCGTCTGTCGTCCACCAGTTCACCGACAAGGACGGCAGGGAACGCGTTGCGAAGATCTCCCACACGTAGTCGCGTCTTCGTACCGTCGGCGGAAGCGGTTCCCGGACGGCCAATCCCAACACCTCGGCGATGTCGCGCAGGACGAAATCGACTGGAGAGACCGACTGGAGAAGATGGCGGCCTCCGCGAACGCGGACGCCGTCGACCGCCCGCACGCCGTGCAACGCGGTCGGTACGCCCGTCCCCACGGACGCCCAGCGCTCCGTCGCCGAGGCACCGGGCATCGGGGCAATCGGAGCGATCGTCGCGAAGACGCCGAGACGAGACAAACGATCACGGCCCAGCTCGTACGTCAACCCGTCCACCCCGATCAACGTCACGACGTTCGCTGTCCGTGTCGTCACGACCTGGAGCGGAGGCGCCGAGGTGCGACTATCCTGCGCAGCAAACGTGGGCAGAAAGAGGAACGCGATCAGGACCGCTGCCGCGATCGTCATCGGGACGCCCCGCGGTTTCTGATGAATGGCCGGCACGCGCCGCAACTCGTAGATCGAGAACGACAGCAGCGCCGCGGAGATGGCGATCGTGGCGATTAGAAAGAACGCCGCCATCGCCGCGATGCCGGTCAGCAGCTCCGGCCATGAAGGAGCCGCCGGAAAACGAATCCACCAGAGGGCGATCGGAGCGGCCAGCAGCGCCGCGGCGGCGAAGGAAATGGCCAGCAGTGCCCTCGGCGTATCGATCGCCAGCGTGGGCCGCAATTTGAGAATCAGGGCGATTGCGACCAGAAAAAGAAACGAAATCGCGAATCCTGTCACTCCATACAGCAGAGACATGAGCAATGTCTCGCCGGCAGAGAGTGGATGATTCCGGAAGAGCATGATGGCCACGAGAGGGATGATCGCGAAAAGGGCGACCAGGAGCGCGGCTTTGGCCGCAACCGTGGCCAGGTTGAGCCAGAAGGCGCGGGAAGACCGTCCGGCAGTAAAGGGGTCGTGCGCGAACCACCGCTCGATGGCGTGCGAGAGGTAACCGCGCTCCCGCAGATCGCGTCGCAAATCGTCGACGGACGGCACCGGCACGGCGCGGAATATAGCACCGGGCCGGGCGTTCTATCGCCCGACTCTTCAATGGATTCCGGCGCGGTCACTCCTGACAATCCGATCGATCGCGAGGCGCTTTCGCGAAGGTCGGATGACGACCTGCCGAAACGCCATCCCCTGGCGAAGTTTCTGTCCGGCGCCGCCATCACCATCGGCGTTGTTCTGCTCAAATTGAAGGCGCTCGTCCTTGTCGTCTTCGATTTTTTCCGCGGCTACGCCGTCAACCCATTCGAAGGCTTCGGCCTCATGCAGTTTTCCGTGGCCGGCGTATCCATGGGACTCTCCATCTGGGCCATGGCCACGAAGGCACCGCTCCCGCTGGTCGTCGGCTTCGTCGGCATCATCCTCGTCCACGAGATCGGCCATGCCGTGGCCATCCGCGCCAAAGGGTTGCGCGCCGGCATGTTGGTTTTCATCCCCTTCATCGGTGGGGCGGTGACGCTGAAAGACCAGCCTCGGTCCGCGTACGACGACGCCCAGATCGGACTGGCCGGCCCGATCGCCGGCACATTCGCCTCACTCGTCGTGCTGCAGGTCTACAAATGGACCAACCAGCCGCTGTATCTCGCCATCGCCGCGGCGGGCTTTGTCGTGAATCTGATCAACCTTCTGCCGATCGGCATGCTCGACGGAGGCCGGATCTCGGCGGCCGTGACGAAGTGGATGTGGGTCTTCGGCGGTGGCGTCCTGGTCTACAAGGTCGTGAAGCAGCCAAATCCGCTGATGCTGGTCATCGTCCTGCTGGTCGCCCTTCAGGTCTATCTCTCGATCGTCCGCGAAAAGGACGATAAGGCGTTCTACGACGTCACGATCTCCCAGCGGGTCTTCATCGCCATCGCCTACTTCGGGCTGGTCGTTTTCCTCGGTCACCAGACGTACATGAACCTGAACCGGCTGGCGGCCCTGGCGAAATAGGCTCCGGAATGCAGTAAGGCTCAATTCGTTTTGATACCCTTGCGCCCGCTCGTATGAACCTCTACCTCCTGCTCGCAATCGCCCTCGGGGCCATCTCCGGAACGACGGAAGCGCCGGTCGCACGGCCGGGGCTTGCCAGAGCGGCGGCCGAATGCGGGGTCATCACCAGCGAGCAGTCGATCGCCTCGCCTCGCAGCACGCTCCACCACGCCCGTTCCGAGTCGACTGCGTCCCGTTTCATCGACAGCGCACCCGTCCGGATCGAGGCGCCGCTGTCAGGCGCCGCCACGCCCCGCGCCCCTGCAACCAACTGCTGAGCCCACTCCGGTTCGCGGTTCGTTTGTTGCTGGGAAGGAAATCACCATGATTAATAAAGTACTCACAACCATTTTCGGCTCGAAGCACGAGCGCGACGTCAAGAAGATGCTCCCCATCGTCGCGCAGATCAACGCCCTCGAGCCTGAGGTCAGTGTTCTTACTGACGACGAGCTGCGCGGCAAAACGCTGGAGTTCCGCGAACGCCTCCGTCCCGCCGTGGAAGCTCTCGAGACGGCTAAGAAAGAGATCCCGCGCGACGAGGTCGTCGTCCGAACGGCGAAGGAAGACCTGCAGGCGGCGCTCGACGAGATCCTCCCCGAGGCCTTCGCCGTAGCCCGCGAAGGAGGCAAGCGCATCCTCAACATGCGGCACTTCGACGTGCAGCTCATGGGCGGGATCGTTCTTCATCGCGGGAAGATCTCCGAGATGAAAACCGGCGAAGGGAAGACGCTGGTGGCCACCTTGCCGATCTATCTGAACGCCCTCACCGGACGCGGTGTTCATCTGGTCACGGTCAACGACTATCTGGCCCGCCGCGACTCGGAGTGGATGGGCCGGCTCTACAAGTTCCTCGGCCTGACGGTCGGCGTCATTCAGAACCACCACGGCGACCGGGAGCGGCAGGAGGCCTATCGCTGCGACGTCACCTACGGCACCAACAACGAGTTCGGCTTCGACTACCTCCGCGACAACATGAAGTTCGAGCTCGAAGCGATGGTGCAGCGCGACCACGTCTACGCCATCGTCGACGAGGTCGACTCGATCCTCGTCGACGAGGCCCGCACGCCGCTGATCATCTCGGGGCGCATCGCCGACGCGGCGAAGCTCTACTACAAGTTCGCCAGCATCGTCCGCGGCCTCACCCGCGACG
>DATLWH010000620.1:0-4689 GCA_035576505.1 Thermoanaerobaculia bacterium
TCGCTTCTCTTCGTCCTCGGTATCGCTGCGTCCGCCTTCGCGCAGACGTTTCCTGCCATCAGCCAGCTGCCGACCGGCGCACCTGCGCTGCAGCCGAACGCGGCGGCGACGAGCTTCACCTTCGTCGTGGCGGGCGACAACCGGCCCGCGCATGATGGCGATCCGCTGACGAAGCCGCTTCTCGACATCGTGCAGATGCTGGTGGCCGCTCCGCCGGCGTTCGTGGTCTGGAACGGCGACTCGGTCTACGGCAAGCAGGACGTCGGCATCGCGCAGCAGTACGCGCAGTTTCTGGCCGCGTTCAAGCCGCTGCCGGTGGCGGTCTTCAACGCTCCGGGCAACCACGAGATGGTCGTGCAGACGATGATTGCCTGCGGCACGGCGAGCGACCCGTACAACGGCGAGCTGCCGGACTTCAGCGGCTCGATGATGGCTTCCTACCAGTCATCCATGTCCGCGCCGTTCGGGATGTTCCGCTACGGCAACGCGGCCTTTCTGATCATCAATACGGACGATGTGCTCGACGTGACGCTGACGAACGCCTGCGGCTACAACGGGTACGTCGGCAAGGCGCAGCTGGCGGCGCTGCAGGCGACGCTCGATCAGCTGGCCGCCGACGCGACGGTGACGCATGTCTTCTGCTTCATGCACCGCCCCATCAAAGACAAAGGCGGTTCGCAGATCGGCGCGGCGAAGGGTGACACCTCTCCGTACGCGACGCAGGTCGAGGCGTTCCGGCATCTGCTCGATCAGGGGAAGTATCCGAACATGACGTTCGTCTTCGCCTCGCACGATCACCTGCTGTACGTCGATCCGGCGCCGGCCAATCCGAACGGGCCCTTCACCGGCAGCGTGCCGAACAAGGGGAAGCCGGTCTTCATCGTGACCGGTGGCGCGGGCGCACCGCTGAGCGGCTGCAAGAAGAGCGGGACGGGCAAGCCCGGTTCGTTCTTCCACTACATGACTGTGACCGTGAACGGATCGAACGTGACGGTGAATGTCGTTCCGCTGTACGGGACGACGCCGTGTGGGACGTAGGTACGGCACGCGGGGGTCGGGAGTCGGGGTCGGGGGTCGGAGATGGCACGGGGGCACGGCTTTGAACGTAGGTCGGACTCTCCAGTCCGACCGGCGCTCGGGAGATCGGTAATTGATAGCCGCCTGTAGGTCAGAGCCGCGCAAGCTCTGGTCGGACTGGAGAGTCCGACCTACGTTCATCCGACCTACGGTCGGACTAGCTCAGAACCGGTGCGTGACCCCCATGACCAGCCCCGCGTCGGCGCTGTTCTGGTAGGTGATCAGGTTCTCGACGATGCCTCCATAGAGTGTGAGGCTCTGGCCGAATGCGTGTTGCAGTCCGGCGGTCATCTGATAGGAGCGGCGGGCCAGCTCGGGCGCGCCGAGCTTCCGGAATGGGCTCTGCGAGACGGTGACCTGCAGGGTCGCGGAGGTGCGGAGGGCGATGAGGCTGGAGATGCCGATCGAGTCGGTGATGACGAATTGCGGGGCCAGGCCGAGCGGCGCGTTGCGGCCGAGGAAGAGAATGCCGGCCGAGGCGTTCACGCGGCTGCGGCCGTAGTCGCGCGTGGCCAGCAGTTGCAGGCCGCCGTCGATCGAGCCGGAGCCGTCGAGAGTCTGCGCGCTGCCGGTGGGTAGCTCGATCGCTGCCTGCGCGGACAACGACAGGTTGGGATCCTCGAGGGCCGTCATCTCGTACTTCGCTGAGAGCGCCACGTCGCCGAGGTGACTGCCGCTGGAGCGCTCGCGAAGGTAGGTGTGGTCATCCGTCCGGATGAAGACCGTCTCCTGGTTCTTCTCCATGGCCACGCGCTGGTCGTCGCCGAGGTGGAGCAGGGCGTGGAAGTGTTCGATGAAGGCGTCGGAGTAGCCGCCGCCGATCGTCGTGAACGGCACCTCGACGGCGACTTCGAGATGATTGCCGAAACCGCGGTGAGCGGTGAGGGTCGTCCGATAGGTTTCCCCGTCGACGAGGAAGTTCGTCACCCCTTTGTCCATGCGGTTGATGGCCAGCGTCTGTGCGCCGGTGCGGCGCTCGGTATCGCCTTCCAGGTTGTGGCTGATCCAGCGCGACTTGGCGAAGGTGTTGGAGTCGGTGGTGTGGAGGTCGACGGTCCACGAGTTCTCATCGAGGACGCGCGCGCTCTCGGGCTCGAAGAAGAAGAATCCGTTGTTCAGCAGGTAGAGGTCGCGGACGGGCAGCGGCCCGAGGAGGGCATCAGGCAGCTCGCGCTCCTGCCCCGAGGCCGGCAGCGCGAGTATGGCGGTCACCGAAAGCGCCGCGAGCGCGGTCAGGAGGCACCTGGTCATTGGTAGTGGGTCCGACGATAAAACGATGGCCCGGAGGGGATGGATTTGTAAAGAGGTTTTTTTTGGGGAGTTGGGAGTGGGGGGTGGGGGGTGGGAGTGGGGAGCGGCCGGTGGGGTTGCTGGGTTGCTACGTTGCTGGGTTTCTAGCGTCGGCAAAGTCTCGAATCGAGGTTTCCGGAGAACCATCCGCAGATGACGCAGATAGACGCAGATAGGACCGGCTAGAATCTGCGTTCCATCTGCGTCATCTGCGGATCGGTTCTTCATGCTCAAGGTCAGCCGGGGTTTCGTCGCTGCGCTTGGCGGCGTCGGGATGACGCTGCTGGCGTGGTATGGGTCGTGGGCTTGGCCGGGTTGGCCGGCCAGTGTGGCGATCGATCTGCTGGGGCGGTTTACGGACTTTTCGGACTTGCCGCACCTCGCCAAGGCGATCGTGGTCGTCCTGCTCATCATCATCAATGTGGGGGTCTGGGCGCTCCTGTTTCGCGCGCTGATGCTGCTCGTGCCGCGGCGGATTGAGGCATGATTCGCAGACATGGATTTCCGTTCCGACAACACGCACGGCTGCTCTCCGGAGATTTTCGAAGCGCTGGCGCGGGCGAACCGCGGCACGATGTCTTCGTACGGCGATGACGAGATCACGGCGCGTGTGCGCGAGCGCTGCCGGGAGCTGTTCGAATGCGATCTCGAGATCTTCCCGGTCCTGACGGGGACGGCCGGGAATGCGCTGTCGATCGCCTCGATGACGCCGCCGACGGGATCGATCGTCTGTCACGAGGAGGCGCATATCCGGCTCGAGGAGATGGGCGCGTCGGAGCTCTTCACGGGCGGCGCGACGCTGATTCCTCTCTCCGGGGCGGATGGAAAGCTGCAAGCCGCCCACGTGGCTGGAGTGGAGACGTTCTCCTGCCTCAGCTTCGCGCAGACGGCCGAGGCGGGGACGCTCTATCGGATCGACGAGGTGCGGGCGCTCTGCGACCTCGCTCGCGCCCGAGGGGCCGGCGTGCACATGGATGGATCGCGATTCGCGAATGCGGTGGTGGCGCTTGGCTGCGCGCCGGCCGATGTCAGTTGGCGCGCGGGCGTGGACATCCTCTCGCTCGGCGCGACGAAGAACGGCGCCATGTCGGTGGAGGTGATCGTCGTCTTCCAGAAGGATCTGGCCGCCGCGCTGGCGCCGCAGTGGCATCGAAGCGGACATCGTTTGTCGAAGATGCGCTTTCTCTCCGCGCAGCTCGAGGCGTACTTCACCGACGATCTGTGGCTCCGCAATGCGGGGCGTGCGAATGCCGCCGCGGCGCGGCTGGCGGAAGGGCTTGGGCAGCATCTGGAGATCGTTCGGCAGGTGGAAGCGAACTTCGTCTTCGTCCGCATCCCTCCGCCGCTCGTGGAGACGCTGCGAGAACGCGGCTTCGATTTCTACGACTGGCAGCTGTTCGGGGCCGATGTCTATCGTCTGGCCACCGCCTACGCCACGACCGACGCGGAGGTCGATGCGTTCATCGAGACGGTGCGCACATCCGTTTCGAGCCTTCAGTCGTAGGTATCGGTCGGAGGGATAGATCATGGCGACTGTCATGCTGATGCATTGGCCCGAGGTGTCGAAAGAGCAGTACGAGCAGGTACGGCATAGCGTGAAATGGGAAGAGAACCCGCCGGACGGAGCGAAGTTCCACACGGCGTGGATGAGCGGCGACGGCTTTCACGTCCTCGACCTGTGGGAGTCGAAGGAACACTTCGAGATCTTCCTGCAGGATCGTCTTGCGGCAGGCATCGCCGCGGCAGGCGTCGCCGGGCAGCCGCAAGTGGAGTTCTCCGAGAGCCTGTCGATCTTCGCGCCGAACGTGTAGGGAGGTAGTCGATTCGTGGATTAGTCGATCAGTAGATCAGGGGACTGTCTCGCTCTGATCAGCCGGTCGCGATCTACCCGGTATAGATCGCTATCTACCGAACGGAGATCGGCATCTCCGCAACGGAGATCGGCATCTCCAAACGGAGATCGACATCTCCCCAACGGAGATCGACATCTCCAAACGGAGATCGACATCTCCAAAACGGAGATCGACATCTCCAAACGGAGATCGCTATCTCCAAAACGGAGATCGACATCTCCAAACGGAGATCGACATCTCCAAACGGAGATCGACATCTCCAAACGGAGATCGCTATCTCCAAACGGAGATCGACATCTCCAAACGGAGATCCACATCTCCAAACGGAGATCCACATCTCCAAACGGAGATCTTGCGCTACCCGGTAGAGATCGCGATCTCGTAAGTCCGTGGATCGCAACCTGCTGATTCGATGTCGGTTATCCCGCTTTTTCGGAGTCGGTGCGCTGCGAGGCAGGCCACCGAGACG
>DATLWH010000621.1:0-3407 GCA_035576505.1 Thermoanaerobaculia bacterium
CAAACGTCCGAAACGAGCGCCGCGACTTTGTCGAACGGCGCGCACGAAACAATAATGTCACCGGTCGTGCTACGGACGGTGTAGTAGGATCACCGGCGTCCGTGGGAGACATGACGATGACCAGTCTTTGGAAATCCGAAACACGAATCCCCAAGCCGGTCTGGAAGCGCGGAACGTGCTCCGTCCGTGAAGTGATCGTGAGCTTGCTGGCCTTCCTCGTCCTGGCGGCGGTGCCCGAGCTTGCCGTGGCCCAGAGCATGGACGCTCCGACACCGCGGGTGCCCGCGGACATCGTTTACGCGCGGCCTGGCCAGCTTGTTGACGCTGGCGGATTTCGGCTGAATCTCTACTGCATGGGGAGCGGCTCGCCCACGGTCGTTTTCGATTCCGGCTGGGAAGACTGGGCGCCTGCCTGGGCGAAGGTGCAGCCGCGGATCGCCCAATGGACGCGCGTCTGCAGCTACGATCGCGCAGGCGCCGGATTCAGCGAACCCGGCCCCATGCCGCGCACGAGCGTGCGTGCCGCCGGCGAGTTGCATACGGCCCTGCACAATGCCGGTGTCGGCGGACCCTACATTCTGGTTGGTGCGGCCTTTGGCGGGGACAATATGCGCGTGTTCGCGGACCGGTATATGTCCGAAGTTGCGGGGCTGGTGATGGTCGATGCGGATCCGGACGAATTCGAACCGGCGGAGACGCCGGAACAGCAGCATCGCCGCGAGGTTGGCATCATCTCTCCGTTGCGCGACTGCCGTAACGCGATCGCGGAACACAAGCCCCTGCCCATGTTGCCGCCGCGTCCCGGTCGGTCGCAACGCACGTGCGCGCAACAGTTCTTTCGCGGTCTGCCGGAGACGGAATGGTCCCCCGAATTGAATGCCAGGATCTTAGAGATCGCTCAGACGAAGGTGGCGATGTATGACGCTTTCCTATCCGAAATGGAGCAGACGCCATGGGATGAGGCGTATCTGCGGCAGCACCGCCGCTCCTACGGCGCGCGGCCCATTCGCGTGCTCACGTCCGGCAACCACGGTGTCGGCCATCTGGAAACGAAGCCCGCAGACACCTCGGCGCACAGGAAATACGAGCAGGAGAGCACGTTGGCGCAAGCGCGCTGGCTGGCACTCTCGTCGAACGCCAAACAGATATTCGCCCGCCACAGCTCGGAATACATCCAATTTGACGAGCCGGAGACGGTCATCAACGCGATTCGCGAGGTTTATGATGAGGCACGGAAGGGCACAGCGGAGCACCGGAGCGCTGCCGTCTCGGCGGCTGGCTCGGCGGCGTCCTCGCCGCCGCGCGCAGTCGAAGGGCCTTGCCGCCGCAGCGCCGAGACGGCGCTGGGCCAGCCGGCGAGGACGCCAGCGCTCCCGGCCGCGAGCGCAACGAGCGTTTTGCCGCGCAGGCTGCCAGCCCCCACATCTAAGGGATCGGGGGAGCCTTGATCCGGCCGAGGGCCTCGCGCTCGAGGCTTCCCAACCAGAGCGTGCCGTTGCGCTCCCGTACGCTGGTCACCGGAGCGAATGAATCGGGCGAGGTGTCCTGAAGATTGGCCACGACCTTGCCCTGCTCGTCGACGGCCAATGCCCAGGCGTGCCGGGCCGGCTGCGGCTGAATCCACAAGGGGAGCCGGTAGACGATTCTCCGCAGGAACTGATGAGAGGCCAGCAGGTCGAGTGCGGCAATGCGCGGTGAATAGAGCGCGATCCAGAAGGCGCGGCGCTGCGCCGACCAGGTGACGTTGTCGGGAAGTCCCGGGAGATTCTCGATGAACGGTTCGGACGTCCCGCGCCTCGGCCCGGCCAGCCAGTAGCGCGTGACGCGATACGCGCCGGTCTCGGCCACGAGGACGAACGAACCGTCGCCTGAGACGGCCACGCCGTTGGCGAACTGGAGATCCGAGAGCAGCAGGATGACCTTCCCGGTGGCCGGGTCATAGGACATGAGCCGGCCGCCGCCACCGTGCTCGAGGATCGCTTCGCGCACCTCTCGGATGCCGAACCGCGGCGAGGTGTCCGTGAAGTAGGCCATGCCGTCCGGAGCAACATCCACGTCATTCGTGAAACGCAGCGGAGCGCCGCCGTACTGCGTCACAAGCGTGTGCAGCGCGCCCGAGGGCGAGAGGGCCAAGAGTCCCTTGTCCGCGTCGCAGATCAGAAGCGTGCCCGACTTCTCGAAGGCCATCCCCAGCGGCCTGCCGCCGGTCGCCGCGATCGTGACGACGGTTCGGCTGGCCGGGTCGAGGCGGAGAATGCGGCCGTTGCTCGTGCCGGTGAAGACCCGTCCTCCGGCATCGATGGCGGTGGACTCGGGGCCGAGTGCCACGCCGCGTCCCAGGAGCTCGACCTCGTGCAGACGCTCGTTCGGCGCATACGGGCCGGCGGCCGGCGGTGCGGCCGGCGCTTGCCAGGCCACCGGCCGGATCGGCACCGGCCAGGCCAGAAGGTACGCAACGGCGAGGATCAGCAGAACGAGACCGGCCATGGACATCCGACGCATCGTCATTACTCCTTGATCATTATCCGCAGATGACGCAGATGGACACAGATGGAAGAGGGGTTTTATCTGCGTCCCATCTGCGTCATCTGCGGATGAGCTCTACGGGGCTCACTGCCGAGGATGGCGGAACCGAAGCGCGCTCCCGATCACGGCCACGCTTCCGGCGATGTTCGCCGCCATCCCGACGATCAGCGGCCATTGCCGGATGCGGATGCCGTAGGTGAGGTAGACGATCTGCCCTCCCAGAAAGAGAAGATAGGTGAGGATCGATACGTCATCCGAGCTTCCGCGCTTCCAGATCCGCACCGCCTGCGGGACGTAGGCAGCACCCGTTGCCACACCAACGACCGAGACGAGCCAGGCGAGAAGAACGTCGAATGAGGCCATGGGATCGGACGATACGCCAGATCCGGCGTGGCCGTCGCCGTTTCGTCCGGTGAATCGGAGGTCCGTCTCTTCAGCGATCACTCCCGGCGCGCGGTTCTTACCGGCGTACCGATCACGAGCGCTCCAGCCGCGCTTAAGGCGGCCAATGCAGCGGCGGCCAGCATGCTGATGCGGAACGCGCGCACGAAGGCCTGGTCGACGGCCGCGGATACCCGGGCTCGCTCGTTGGCATCGAGTGTGGCGGGAGGCTTGGCTTCGGCCAGGCGCAACCGCTGTGCCGCCATCGCCTGGCGCAGCGCTGGAGAGGCGCCCGCCGAGGCCAGGCGTGCGTCGAGTGCCCGGGCGAAAATCATGATGGACAGCGCGCCGAACAGCGCGATCGACAGCAGACCGGCAGCACGGGCCACTGTATTGTTGATGCCCGAAGCCGCGCCGGCGTGCTTCTCCTCTCCGAACGACGTCATGACCGTCGTCGTCAGCGGCGCCACCGTCGTGGCCATTCCCAGTCCCAGAGTGAG
>DATLWH010000622.1:0-2484 GCA_035576505.1 Thermoanaerobaculia bacterium
AGCCAGAAGCGAGATGAGGACGACGAGAGACCCGAGCGCTTTGCGATTCATGCAAAAACCTCCATCGAACATGGTTTAGAAATCATAGAGACGACCGAGGCGCTCGGCAAGGAGTAATCGCTGCGAAGCGGTGAGCCGGTCGTCATGCGCCGTAAGCTCTTTCAAGAATCGTGTCGTACGAGGATCGAGGGCGGTCAACCGGCCGAGCTCATCGTCAAATGAGTCGCCGACACAGTCGACCAGCCCGATCGAGAGCGCATCCTCGGCTGTCAGAACGCGATTGGCCAGGAAGAGCTGTTTCGCGGCCGCCGGCGCCAGCACCTTCCGCCAGCGTGACGTCCCTCCAAAGCCGGTGACGATGCCGATCTTCGCCCCAGGGTGGGAGAAGCGCGACGCGGGCGCAGCAAATCGGAGGTCAAAGGCCAAGGCCAGGTCTAGCGCGCCCCCGAAGCAGTCGCCGTCGATCATGGCCACGGTTACGAACGGCAGCCGCTCGATGGCCGCCATGACTTCCTGCCCCTGCCTCGCCAGCACCTCGGCCTCTCCGGCTCCAAACCCGCGCATCTCCGCCATATCCGCCCCGGCGGCGAACAGATGGGGACGGGCGGAGCGGAGGATGAGAATCGGTTGCGGGGCTTCGAGGGCCGGGCCGCCTGGTTCCTCAGCAACCGAGCAGCCCTGCAACTCTGCAACTCTTTCCCCGATCCACCCCAACATCGCCGACGACAGAAGGTTCATCCCCCCGTCGTCGAGCACGATCTCGTGAATGGTCAAAGGTTCACGGCGCGGCGGATGGCATCGACCGCGGCCGCCGTCGGCGTTCCGGGCAGAAAGATCTCGCGAATGCCGATCGCTTTCATCTTCGGAATGTCCTTCTCGGGGATGATCCCGCCGGCGAATACGACGATGTCGCCGGCGCTCTCGTCTTTCAGCAGCCGCATGATCTCAGGGAAGAGCACGTTGTGCGCGCCGGAGAGGATGGACAGGCCGATGGCATCGACATCCTCCTGTACCGCCGCGGCCACGATCTGCTCGGGCGTCTGCCGCAGTCCGGTGTAGATCACTTCCATTCCGGCGTCGCGCAGCGCGCGGGCGATGATCTTCGCTCCGCGGTCGTGGCCGTCGAGACCGGGTTTCGCGATCAACACTCGGATTTTTCTCTCGCTCATTTGCGGAGTCTATACCGAGGTCGTATCGTCGAAACGGGGGTCGGGAGTCGGGAGTCGGGGGTCGGAGATAGGAAACGCTCAGTAGCGAGGTTGCGTAGTCTCGCGGCGATGCACGCTGCGCAACCCCGAGACAGCGAGGAGACCCCGCAACCGAACGGCGTTGCTCCGACTCCCGACCCCCGACTCCCGACCCCCGCTCCTCAGGATGCCGTCTGCGATTCGCGAAACTTCGAAAGGATTACGATGTCGTGGTAACTCCCCTCGCGGAAAAAGTCGCGCCGCAGACAACCTTCCTGCACGAAGCCCAGCGCTTCCAGCACATGCTTCGCGCGATCGTTGTAGTCGAAGACGTTGATGCGCAGCTTGCCGAGGTTCATCTCGTCGAAGGCAAAGCGGACGAGCGTCTGGATGGAATCGCCGCCGAAGCCGCGGTTCCAGGCGGAAGGCTCCCCGATGAAGAGGCCGAACCACGCCGTCTGCGAGACCCAATCGATGTCGTGGATCGAGGCGTTGCCGATGTGCGTCCGGTCGTCTCTCCGCTCGATGGCGAAATGACGCTCGCTGTGGCTGGGGTGCATTGCCCTCTCCAGCCATTCGATCTCATTCTGAAACGCGATCGGATAGCGGGTTTTCAGAGTCCGGACGATGTTCGGATCGTTGATCCACCGGTAGCAGCGCTCCGCGTCCTCACGCTCGAATGCGCGGAGGATGACGTGCTCGCCGGCGATCATGAAGCGCCGTCGCGCCGGCTCGCGCCCTTGCTCCGCGAAGTCACGCTCCGTGCGATTGGACATGGATGGATGATACCGGAGGTGGCGTGTCTGGGGTCGGCGGTCGGGAGTCGCGTGTCGGGGTTCGAGCAGAATCCAGCATCGGACGCTTCTCAACTCGTCGGGACTAGCCGGGCCGGCGCCTCGGGGCCCTTCGACTCCGCTCCGGGCAGGAGCCGCCGGGACGCAGCAATCCGGCGGTACCGCGTGAGGAGCGTCATGAACCGGAAGATGGAACATCTCCAGTCCGATCTGGTTTCCGGGCATTCTGACCGCCGAACGTAACGAAAATGGTGTGTTAACGCACTCCGAAGGTGCGTTAACGCACTCGGAAGGTGCGTTAACGCACTCGGAAGGTGCGTTAACGTGCTCGAAAGTGCGTTAACGTGCTCGGAAGTGCGTTAACGTGCTCGAAAGTGCGTTAACGTGCTCGAAAGTGCGTTAACGTGCTCGAAAGTGCGTTAACGTGCTCGAAAGTGAGTTAACGTGCTCGAAAGTGCGTTAACGTGCTCGAACGTGCGTTAACGCACCGGACTTGGTGGATC
>DATLWH010000623.1:0-4084 GCA_035576505.1 Thermoanaerobaculia bacterium
TGATCGCGCTGCAGGTGGGGGCGTTCTTCGGCTACATCAGCTTCGGCTGGATCGCCGACCGCATCGGACGCCGCCCCGCCTTCACCTTCTTCATGATCGCGTCAACGATTCTGGTTCCGCTCTTCGCGTTCTACGCGCGGACGCCCCTGCTGCTCCTGACGCTCGGCCCCCTGCTCGGATTCTTCGCGCACGGCTACTTCTCGCTCTTCGGCGCCATGCTGGCCGAGCTTTTCCCGACGCGCATCCGCGCGGGCGCACAGGGCTTCTGCTACAACGGGGGCCGCTTCGCCTCGGCGGTAGGAACGTACGCCATCGGCAAGTTCTCAACGACGCACAGCTTTGCGGTCGTGATCACCGGCGCGGCGCTCTTTTTCGCGCTCGGCGCAATCCTGGTGTGGCTGCTGCCGGAGACAAAGGGATCACCACTGGAAGCGACGCCGTGATCGATCTCAGCGCCGACCTCGGCGAAGGTGCTCCGGACGAACCGGAGATCTGGCCGCTGATCACCTCGGCGAACATCGCCTGCGGCGGCCACTACGGCGACACCGATTCGATGACCCACGCGGCCCTGCGCGCCCGCGAGATCGGTACGCACATCGGCGCTCATCCGTCGTATCCCGACCGCGCCAACTTCGGCCGCAAGTCGATTTCAATGCCGCCGGAGGCACTGCGCGCCACGCTCATCGAGCAGATCAGCTCTCTGCGCGACATCGCCGGGCCACTTCATCACGTCAAGCCGCATGGCGCTCTGTATAACGACGCCCACAAAGAGCGCGCGCTGGCGTCGATCATCATCGACGCGATTCGAGCCGTCGATACAGCGCTGCCCATCGTCTGCAGCGACAAGTCCGCGATGGCCGACGCCGCCCGCGCCGCCGGCACCCCCGTCATCCGCGAAGCCTTCGCCGACCGCCGTTACAACCCCGACGGCTCACTGGTCGCCCGCAGCGAGCCCGGCTCCCTCCTCGGCATCGAGGAAGCGGCGGCGCAGGCGGCGCTGCTGGCGAAGGAGGGCGCCGTCATCGCCCGCGACGGAACGCGCATCAGCATCCCGTTCGACACCATTTGCGTTCATGCGGACATGGAGCATGCCGTGGAGAGACTGCGGGCAATTCAGAAAGTGCTGTAGCGATATCGGCGGGAGTACGATCGTCTCGTGAGCAACATCGTCTATCTCGATCTCTGCTGTCTAAAACGTTCTTTCGACGATGGGACGGTGGAGAGAGTGCGCAGAGAGGCCGAGGCCGTCGCAGCGATTATGGCTATGGCAGCAAGCCGGGAAGTCGAGCTCGTGCATTCGTCCGTCCACGATTTGGAAAACGACCGGAATCCTCGAGAAGAACGGCGACTTACAGTTCGATTATGGCTTCAGGCTGCTACGATTTCAGTCGAGACAAGTCCGGCGATCACCGCTCGTGCCACCGAGCTTTCCGCTCTAGGGTTCGGTACTCTTGACGCGCTGCATCTTGCGTTCGCTGAAGCTGCTGCAGCACGGTGGTTTGTAACCACGGATGACCGACTCGTGAAGTTAGGCTTGCGGCATCGCGAGAATTTGATTGTCGAAGTGGTCGGTCCCGATCAAATTCGACACGAAATAGAAGGAAGGGCAACCTCATGAGCAACTCTATGTCGCTGTACCAGATTCGCAGAGAAGGTTGGCAGGCTCTGACCGAACGCCTTGGGCCAGCGGGAGCGATGCGGTTCATGATGCAGTACGACGCCGGCTACGGCGACTACACGGAAGAACGCAGGCATCTCTTCGCTGATCTGACGATCGATGAGGCGATCGAGACTTTAAACAAAACGGCTCATTCCGAAAAGCCCCGCTGACTCCCATTCCCTGCGATTACGATACGCCCCATGAAACGTATCGCCGTCGCTCTCCTCTTCATCGCCGTGGCCATTGCCGCGGCGGCGCAGCAGTTCGACCTCTCCATCGACAGCATCATGCGCGGCCCGGGCCTCTACGGCTGGAGCCCCGAGGAAGTGCGGTGGTCGCCGGACGGACAGCACGTCTACTTTACGTGGAAGCTTTACAGCGACACTCTCGAAAAGGAACGAGACACGTACGCCGTGAATCGCGACGGCAGCGGCCTGCGCAAGCTCAGCGACGATGAGAAGAAGGATGCGCCGCCGGCAAACGCGCAGTGGACACGCGACCGGCATCGCGCCGTCTTCCTCGACGAAGGCGACGTCTTCCTGTGGGATGCCGCCACCGGCAAGCGCCGCGCCCTGACGCAGACGACCGACGTCGAATCGGCGCCGCAGTTCACATTCGACGAGACGCGCGTGACGTTCGTCCGCGCCAACAACGTCTTTGCCATCGACACCGCCGGCGGCTCATTGACGCAGCTCACGAACATCGTCGCGCCGGACGACAAGGGGCCCAACGTCACGCTATGGGACGACGCGGCAAAGAAAGGAACGCCCAGCCAGGAGTACATCAAGGGCGAAGAGCGGAAGTTGCTCGACATCGTCGACCGGCGCGCGAAGAAGCGTGAGGAGGATGAGGCGAAACGGAAGCGCGAGCATCCCATCAAGCCGTTCAAGCTGGACAAGAAGCAGACCGTCGTGAACGCCCACCTCACGCCTGACGGAAAGTACGTGGTCCTGGTCATCAACAACGAATCGGAGAAGGCGAAGAAGACGATCGTTCCGAACTACATCACCGAGAGCGCCTACACGGAGACGATCCCCGGCCGGGAGAAGGTTGGCGACCCCCAGCCGCCGTCGCGCATCGCCGTCGTCAGCGCGGCGAACGGTGAGGTGAAGTGGTTCGACCATGGCCTGAAGCCGCTTCCGAAGACCGCCGATGAGCAGAAGACCGTGGCCGCCGCGCCTCCCGCGGAAAAGGGGAAGGGTGACGAACAGAAGACCGAGAAGAGCGCGGAGCCGAAGGAGCGCGAAGTGAACATGCGCGCGCCGGTCTGGTCGGAGGATGGCAAGCACGCCTTCGTCGTCGTCCGCTCCTCGGATAACAAAGACGCGTGGGTCATGGACTTCGACCCCGCCACGGCCAAGGGACGAGCCCTGGTGACGATGCACGACGACGCCTGGCTTCGTTTCGCCGACGCCCGCTCGTTCGGATGGGCTGGTAACGAGACGATCTACTACCTCTCTGAAGCGTCGGGTTGGATGCACCTCTACACCGTCCCCTACAGCGGCGGGCCGTCGAAGCAGCTCACGAGCGGCAAATGGGAGGTTGACGCGGTGGCGCTGTCGGAGGACAAGAAGTCGTTTTACCTCACCACCAGCGAAGAGAGTCCGTTCGTTCGCCACCTCTACCGGCTGCCTGTCACCGGGGGAGCATCAACGAAGCTGACGTCGATGCCTGGTGAAAACGGGGCGGTGGTCTCGCCCGACGGCAACGCCATCGCCAACGTCTACTCCTATACGAACAAACCGCCGGAGCTCTACGTCAGCGGCAAGCGCGTCACCACTTCGCCGGCTCCCGACTTCGCGAAGTATGCGTGGATCGACGTGCCGATCGTTCGGGTCCCCGCGCGCGACGGCGCCGAAGTGCCGGCACACATCTACAAGCCCGCCAACTGGAAGCAGGGAGGCCGGGCCGTCATCTTCGTCCACGGCGCCGGCTATCTCCAGAACGTCAACCGCTTCTGGTCGAGTTACGCCCGCGAGTACATGTTTCATCATCTGCTGATGTCGAAGGGCTACCTCGTGCTCGACATCGACTACCGCGGCTCGCGAGGCTACGGGCGCGATTGGCGCACGGCCATCTATCGGCACATGGGCGGGAAGGACCTCGACGATCACGTCGATGCCGCGCGCTGGCTGGTGAAGCAGCACGGCGTCGATCCGAAACGGATCGGCATCTACGGCGGCAGCTATGGCGGCTTCATCACGCTGATGGCGATGTTCACCACGCCCGACGTCTTCGCCGCCGGAGCCGCGCTGCGTCCGGTGACCGACTGGGCGGCCTACAACAACGGATACACTTCGAACATCCTCAACCTCCCGCAGAACGACGCCGAGGCCTACCGGAGATCGTCGCCGATCTACTTCGCGCAGGGATTGAAAGGACGCCTCCTCATCTGCCACGGCATGGTCGACACGAATGTGCATT
>DATLWH010000624.1:0-2713 GCA_035576505.1 Thermoanaerobaculia bacterium
CGTGTTCGATGCGAGGTGCCTTCGTTGGGATTGAGCGGCGGTCAGCCGGGCAAGACGATGGCCGATGAACGACGACGCCGTCGCCTGCAGCAGCGACGCGTCGCCCGCACCGGCAAGTTTGGCCAGCGCGGAAATGAGGTCGGCACCACGGTCGCTCCGAATGACCGGCTCGTCACAGGAGAGTTCCCGATACAAGGCAAGGCGGGAGCCGGTGATCCAGACGAGCGGATGAAACCATAACCCGCAGAGCGCAACCTCATGAATCAGCCGTATCAGGTTGTCGCCCCGCTTTGCATGCGTCACCTCGTGGATGAGAACGGCGTTGAGCTCCTGCTCCGTCAGCAACCGGTCAATTCCCTCGGGAAGGGAGATCCGCGGCCGCAGAACCCCATCGACCGCCGGAGCCTGGTCACTTCCGGCAAACCGTACCGGGACGCCCTGGGTAAGAAAACCCCGCGACGGGTGATGATCACTTTGACCGGCCCAGGCCCGAGCATGGCGGCGGTCAGCGTGTATCCGCAGAAACAGCCGCACCAACATCAATAGAGTGCCGAGCAGCCAGACGGCGCAGAGTGCCGCCGTGGCCGGCGCGTTTCGTGAGATGCCGTTCCCCAAACCGCCGATGACGTTCAGCGCCGACATCGACGTCAGCCTGGTCAGCAGGGAGGGACGGGTCGCCCGGAATCCGTCGAGCACGATGCTCAGCGGCAAGACGAAATTGAGCGATGTCGCCACCCAGATCCAATACTTCATGGTGGGAGTGCCACGCCGCGTCGATGTCAGAACCCAGGCCGCGAGCCAGACGATCGAGGCATAGAGGAGATGGATCTCGAAGGAATGCGAGGCGCTCGCGATCTGCTCAAGCATGTCCTTTTCCTCCACGGCCGCGGCTGGTCCTGCTGCTTGCCGCCGCGCTTTGAAGCGCCTTGAGGTCTTTCAACGTGATCGTGCCTGTCTCGAGCAGATTGGAGACCAACAGGCGAGGAGACCCGCCGTATAGATCAAGGAGATCTCTCATCAAGCCGCTTCGGTACTCGCTCTGGTCGATGGCGGGCTCGAAGAGTTGCGCGTTGCCGATCTTCTTTACCTTGCGCAGAGCGCCTTTCTCCTCGAGCCTGTAAACGAGCGTCTGCACGGTCGTGTAGGCGACGCGCTCTTCCTCGGGCAGGCTCTCCAGGATTTCGCGGACGGAACAGGTTCCCAGTTTCCAGCACTGCTCCAGGATTCGCGCTTCTGCTTTCGAAAGGCGTGCGTTGCTCATGGCTCCTACCTGACCCGGTAATCCTACTACAAGATCCGTAGCATGAGCAAGGGGGAGATTGATCGTGGTCGAAACCGTGCGTGGCACGCTCCGGTCCGGTCGCTCGTGTAACAGCGCTGCCTGGAACGATCTCCGGCGCGAGAATGGGGCGGACTGGAGAGTCCGGCCCACATTCGATCGAAGGGGAAAAAGCAGCGCGGCCGGATCATCTCCGGCCGCGCTGCATCGGAAGGCCTAAGGTCTCACCGCGCGCCCGCGGGAGGTCGGGGATGGGGCCGGGCTGGCGTCCTTGGAGGAGCTCTGGGTGACCGTTACGGTAACGGTACCTTGCGCGGTGTTGCCGCTGAAGTCGCTGGTTGCGATCGTGATCGTGTAGACACGGTCGGATTGAGGGTCGCGCTCGGCGCGGAGCTGCAGCGTCAGCGGGCCGGTAATGATGAAGTCGGGCGATGTGTTCCCGTCGCCGTTGCCGTTGTCGGCCTGGTTCGAGGACACCGACACGATGTGCGACATCGGGGCCGGGTCAACGAGGTCGGTCGCGATCACGGTGATGGTCACGTCGACCATCTTGTGGTCCGGCGGATGGAGGCTGTTTGGCGACGCCGTGATCGACACGATCGTCGGAGGAGTCGTGTCCTGAACGAGGACGGTGAACGAGCCGTGCGCGGTGTTGTTGTGCGCATCGGTTGCGGTGCACTGCACGGTCGTCGTGCCGAGCGGGAAGGTCGAACCGGATGACGGGGAGCAGAAAACCGCCACCGAACCGTCGACCAGATCGGTCGCCGTCGCGGTATACGTTACCGCTGCGCCGCTCGGTCCCGTGGCCTCGGCGGTGATGTTCGCGGGGAGCGAGAGCACCGGCGGCGTCGTGTCTCTGACCGTGACGTTGAAGCTGCCGCTCGTCGATCCTGTCACCGCGGTAGCCGAGCAGTTGACCTGGGTCGTGCCGAGAGGGAAGGTCGAGCCGGATGCCGGCGTGCAGGTGATCGTGGCATTGTCCGTCGCCGTCACGGTGTACGAGACTGCCGCACCGGCGGCGCTGGTAGCCTCGGCGGTGATGTCGGCCGGCAGCGTGAGCACCGGACCGTTGGACACCGTCACATTGAATGTCCCGATGCCGACGTTCGCCTGCGAGTCGTACGCGGTGCAGGTCACCGTGGTCGTGCCGAGCGGGAAGGTCGAGCCGGACGACGGCGAGCAGGTCACGGTCACCGGTCCGTCGACCGCGTCGGTCGCCGAGGCGGTGAACGTCACCACCGGATTGCCCGTGATGATGTCCGCGGGTACCGTTACCACCGGAGCGCCGGTGTCGAAGACGAAAACGCCGAAGCTGGCAGACGCGCTGCCGAAGCTGTCGGTCGCCGTGCAGTGGACGATCGTCTCGCCGATCGGGTAGAGATCGCCCGATTGATGATCGCAGGTGATGGTTGGCGCCGGCGGTGGGTCGACGAA
>DATLWH010000625.1:0-8059 GCA_035576505.1 Thermoanaerobaculia bacterium
AACGACTACAAGGCCGTCGTGGCGAACCTGCAGCCAATCGTCCAGCGCCTGAACCTCCCCGCAACCGATCCGGGATACATGCCGATCACGCGCGAGCTCTCCCGCGACAAGAAGGCAATCATCCTGGCCTGGGCGAACGACGACCATCCGGAGGGCACCCCGCCGCCATCGTAGGTGGCTCAGCCGCGTGTGGTGAGCATGCGTCCTTGATCCGCGAACAACTCCGCCGGAAGACGGGGGTCGACCCACTCGATGGAGGATTGATCAAGTCTCGACTCCCGGAGGAAATCATCCACCGCTTGCGCCGCGTCCGGCCAGACCGCGTGAAGCGAAAGGTGCTCGGTTTGAAGACCGTAAACCACCACAACGAGCCGGCCGCTGGCCAACTCGATCGACGCTCCCTGCGACGGCTCCGGTTCAGCGAACGGATCGAGCGGCTCGAGCGCAACGGGAACTGCTCGCTTCAGCACCGGAGGCGAAATGTGCGCGACCAACGCCAGTTCCGGCGAAGTTCGAATGGCATCTGCTGGAGCGCGGCGCATTCAGTCGTTCCTCACCACTATCGTAACCGGAATTGCCACGAGCTCGTTCCGTTCGAGGACCTCCACGCGGGGGCGCCCCTCCGACCAGTAGGCTTGGCCGGGGGGACAGCCCTCATCCGGCTCGACGGTCGTGGTGAACTCGATGCCGGTGCGGTCTTCCAGGTTACCGATGAATGCCTTGACCTTCGGAAACATGCTCTGCGAAATGTTCCGCGGCGGGTGGCCCCCCAACTTGCCGGTGGAGGCCACCAGATCATTGTCGGCCTTCGTCTGCAGCCGGTAGTAGTGAACGGCTCCGCTCATCGCCTACGACGCGATCCTCACGTCCTGAAGTACGCCCGGTCCAGCGCCCGGTAGTTCACAGCCTCGGCGATGTGGGCGCTTTGGATGCGCTCGCTGCCGGCGAGATCGGCAATCGTTCTGGCCACTTTCAAGACTCGGTCGTGGGCGCGGACGGAGAGGCCAAGGTGCGTCAGGGCTTGATCGAGGATGCGTCGCGAGGGAGGGTCGAGCTCGCAGTGCCGCCGCATCGCCCGCGAGGTCATCTCCGCGTTCGATTGCATCGACGATCGTGCGAACCGTTGGCGCTGAATCTGGCGCGCTGCCTCGACGCGCTCGCGGATCGATGCGGAGCTTTCGCCCGGCGTGAAGGTCGAGATCTCCTCGGCGGCCAGGGCCGGCACCTCGACCTGCAGATCGATCCGGTCGAGGAGCGGCCCGGAGATCTTGCCGAGGTATCGCGCGATCTGGGCCGGCGTGCAGATGCATTGACGCCGCGAATCATTGAAGTAGCCGCATCCGCATGGATTCAGAGCGGCGGCGAGCGTGAAGCGCGACGGGAACGTCAGCGTGCGCTGCACGCGGGCAATGGTGACGTGCCCGTCCTCCATCGGCTGCCGCAGCACCTCCAGGGTGGCGCGGTGAAACTCCGCCAATTCGTCGAGAAACAGCACTCCGTGATGGGCGAGACTCACCTCACCCGGACGCGGCAGGGATGCGCCGCCGACCAGTCCCGCCTTCGAGATGGTGTGATGCGGCGCGCGGAACGGACGGCGTGTGATGAGGCCGCTGCCCGGCGGGAGGGTTCCTGCCACGGAATGGATCTTCGTCGTGGTGATCGATTCTTCCAGCGTGAGGTGAGGGAGGATCGACGGCAGCCGGCGAGCCAGCATCGTCTTTCCCGAGCCGGGCGGTCCGATCATGAGGATGTTGTGGCCGCCCGCGGCCGCGATCTCGATGGCGCGCTTGGCCTGCAACTGCCCCCGGACATCGGCGTAGTCGGGGGCTTCCCGCGAGGGCTCAACAGCCGCCACCGACAGAGCGCGCTCGACGACCTTCTCGCCCGTCAGATGCCGCAACAGTTCCGGCAGATGGCGCACGCCGGCGACGTGCACCGATTGCACGGCCGCCGCTTCACTGGCGTTCGCGTCAGGAACGATCAGCTCGCGCAGGTCAGAGGCGCGCGCGAATGAGGCGGAGATGGCCAGCGTACCGCGCACCGGCACGAGCGCGCCGTCGAGGGACAGCTCGCCGACGAACAGTCGGCCGGCCACGACTTCGGGCGGCAGAAACTCGGCCACGACGAGAATGCCGATGGCGATGGGAAGGTCGAAGGCCGACCCTTCCTTCTTCACGTCGGCCGGCGAGAGGTTTACGGTGATGTGCCGCTGCGGCAGCCAGTAGCCGCAGTGGCGAAGGGCGGACCGGACGCGCGAGTACGCCTCGCGCACCGCGGCGTCCGGAAGTCCGACGAGCGTAAAGCCGGGTTGATCGGCCTTGCGGGCATCGACTTCGACGACGATTCGTACAGCATCAATCCCGATGGTCGCGGCGCTCCATACCTTGGAAACCATGGCAGGTTGCGACCATACGGAAGTCCCGCACCGAGGCTACCTCGGCGAGGGGACGATGGCAAGCGGTGTGATACAAGGCGCCGCCGGAGGGCAAATGCGAATCGTCATTCCCCATCACACGGATCGCGCAGAGGCGCGCCGCAAGCTCGAGGCGCGCATGCAGGATCTCCTGGCGCAGCACGGACACTACCTCAGCGAGATCAACCAGCACTGGGAAGGCGACCGGCTCGTTTTCTCGGGGACGGCCAAAGGCTTCAAAGCGAACGGCTCGGTGGAGATCACCGACTCCGAGGTCATCGTCGACGGCAAACTCCCGTTGATCGCCAAGCCGTTCGAATCGCGCATCAAGAGCACCATCGAGCGCGAGGCGGCGACGATGTTCGCGGCATGAACGCGGGCATTACTTGACGCGTAGGATTTTCTTCAGCGCATCGACATTGGGATCGACGAACAGGCGCCCGTCGACTTCCACCGCGGGGTCTGTGCCGAGGTGGAACGTCTTGGACGCCAGTTCCTCGGGACGCGCCAGCTCATGCGCGACGTGGTGCTGCGTCAGAAAGCCCTCGATCAGGCTCGTCTTCTGTTTTCTACTTCCGGGGAAAAACCTAACGGTCATCCTCCCCTCCCTTGCCACCCAGGTTCTTCACTTCATTTTGGACGGATTCGCGAACGGTAGCCCTGTTTCATGGTCGAGTCAAATAACGCTTTGAGGCGAGGGTATACTCCTGACGCTTCCACAACTTGCGTTAGGAGTACCTCATGAACCTCTCCCGCCGCGCATTCGCCCGCGTCATCGGCGCCGGCGCTGCCGCCGCCGTCCTGCCGCCGCTCGTTACCCCGAGGCCGCTGTTCGCCGCTACGCCGCCAGCGAGCGGCGGGGTCCGCCTCAGCTCGAATGAGAACCCATACGGCCCGTCGGCGGCAGCACTCGATGCGATGCGTGACGCCTTCGCCAAGGCCTGGCGCTATCCCGATGAGACGCAGGATGGCTTGATCGAGGCCATCGCCAAATCGCACGCGGTCTCGCGCGATCAGGTACTGCTCGGCGACGGGTCGAGCGAGATCCTCAAGCTGGCCGCGGCCGCCTTCACCGGGCCGTCGCGCAAACTGGTCATGGCCGCGCCGACGTTCGAAGCGATCGGGGCCTACGCTCGTACTGCTGGCGCAGACGTTGTCAGCGTCCCGCTCGACGCGGCATACGGACACGACGTGGCGAAGATGGGTGGCGTCGCCGGCGCGGGGCTGCTCTACATCTGCAACCCGAATAATCCGACCGGCAGCATCACGCCACGAGGAGCGCTGCACGGGCTTTTGAAGAGCGCGCCGGCGACGGCGGCGATCCTCGTCGACGAGGCGTACCACCACTACGCGGCGTCGAGCGAGTACGAGAGCGTCATTCCGGCAATCGCGTCGCGGCCGAACGTGATCGTGGCGCGGACATTCTCGAAGATCTACGGAATGGCCGGACTGCGCTGCGGCTACGCGGTCAGCTCGCGCGAGACCATCCGCACGCTGGCCGCGCAGCAGGCGTGGGATTCGATCAACATCATGGCGCTCGCCGCCGCACAGGCCAGCGTGGCCGACACGAACCATGTCGCCGAGGGACATAAGCGGAACGCGGCGACCAAAGCGAGTGTCGTGGCATCGCTGAAGAAGCTCGGCTACGAGATCGTGCCGTCCGAGACGAATTTCATCATGATCGACGTGCGACGCGATGTGCGTCCCCTCATCAGCGGGATGCGCACGCACGGCGTTCACGTGGGCCGCCTCTTCCCGGCCATGCCCCACCACATGCGCGTCACGATCGGCAAGCCGGAACAGATGGAGGCGTTCGTGCGCGCGTTCTCGGAGGTCATCGCCTGAAACGCGCCGGCGTCTTCTTCGGGGCCGCCATCGCCGTCGCGGCCCTGGTCTGGGTTCTGGGCGCCCGTCTCCTGTCACCTCCCGCGCCGAAAGGAGTCGACGTGGCGTGGCCGTTCGGGCTCGGCACGCTCGATGACGTCGTCAAACGGTTCCCACGCTCAGGCATCGATCCGACCGCGACCCGCGTCGCGGCAATCGCGGAGCATCTCGATGTTCCGATTCGTGTGGCCGGCGCATCGAGAGAGGTGATTGGACGCAAGCGGCTGCCGCTCCAGCCGTACCTCGCCGATCAGATCGCCAGAGCGGACGACACGGTCGACGCTCCCCCGGCGGAGATCCGCCAATTCCTCGACGAGCATGTGGCCGCTCTCGACGAGTTGCGAACGCTGCTCAGCGGCGGCGCCGTTCCGCATTGGCCAGTGAATGTGGACGATGTCGTCCGCTCGTCGATTCCCGACCTCGTGAGTCACATGCAGCTGTTCCGCATCCTGGCCGCGGATGCGCTCGATCGCGAGCGGCGCGGCGATCACGTCACGGCGTGGCAGGACGTTGAGGCGGGTTGGAGGCTGGCGCAGGGGCTGTGGCCGCAGCCAGACCTCGTTTCGGCAACGATCTCTCTGGCCGGGACACGGGTGATGAATGATGTGGCGGCAAAACTGGCGGCACCGGCCCCGCCGTGGCATCGTGAGCTACTGGCATTCGATGCGGAGCGCGCCCTTGCCGGTGCAATGCAATTCGAGGCGTGGCGAGCGCTCACCTTCGCAAAGCGTTCCCCCGGACGCGAGGCGGATGATAAGAACCGGCCACCGCGCATGATCGGGAGCTTCGTCCGCGCAATGCTGCGCCCTTCGCGCTTGCGCCGCGCCTCCGCGGATGCCTCCACGCTCCGTGAGGTTGCCGTCGAACTGGCGCGGCCGCCGTCATGCGGCGACGTCCCGATGCGCCGCGCCAACATCGACAACGTCGAAGGCATCCTGCGGCGCCTGCGCCGTTTCCGTGTTGAGCGCGAGACGGCCGAGAAGCTCCTGGCGCTCAAAGAGCAGCGGCGCCGTTCGGGAGTCTGGCCGGAATCGATGCCGGGCATCGAGCGCTCATCCTGCAGCGACAGCTCGTGGAGATATCGCCGCGAAGCCGATGGCTCGATGTCACTCTCCTTTTCCGGAGCGATCGCGGAGGAACGCAACGGAGCCGCCGCCCTGCCGCAGTCGTTTCACTATGCGAAGTAGAGTCAAACTCGTTCACAACACCACCGTGTACCCGAGCGTCGTCAGATCAGGCATGCGGTCGACGTAGACGTGTCCGTCCGTGTGATCGACCTCGTGCTGAAAGATGCGGGCGGTGAAGTCAGTCACTTCCAGTTCCGCCTCGTTGCCCTCGTGATCGAGCCCGCGCAGGCGCAGGCGCTTGTAGCGCGGAACTTCGCCTCCCAGGAACGGTACGCTGAGGCACCCCTCCCAATCCGTAATCGTCTCGGTGCCGATCGGTTCGTAGACGGCGTTGAAGAAGACGCCGGCGTTGAGCCTGGCGATGCCGCGGCGCTTGGCAACCTTTTCCTGCACCTCGAAGACGAAGATCCGCAGCGGAAGATGAACCTGCGGCCCGGCCAGGCCGACGCCTTCGTATTCGTGCATCGTCTCGATCATGTCGTCGATGAGGGGGCGGAACTTTCCCGCCTTGATATCGGCCACTTCGACATCGGAAGCCTTGAAGCGAAGCACCGGATGCCCGAGGCGGGCAACTTTCAGGATGGACATGCCGGGGAGTTTATCCTGCTGCTTCGACCAGCAACGGTTGCTTGCGCATCCGCAGCGCGATGACGAAGGCGATGGCCGTGAGCACCGCGCTGCCGTAGAACGCGCCGCGGGCCTGGGCAAGGTCGTAGAGAAATCCACACCAGATCGGCCCGAGGAATCGCGCCAGCGAACCGACCCCCGATGCCAGGCCGAGCATGCTGCCGTGCTCATTCGCGGGCGACGCCTTGGTCACGAGCGATGTGAGCGACGGATACGACAACCCCTGCCCGATGGAGATGAAGAAGGCCACCACGTAGAGCATCGACACGTGCCAGACGACGGGAACGAGCGCCAGGCCAATCGTGAAGGAGGCAGCGCCGACCGCGACGAGCGTCTTCTCGCCGAATCGTTTCGCAAGCCGGCCGATCAGACCGCCCTGGATTCCCGCCACGATCACGCCCATGAAGAGGAAGAACCAGGCCAGATCGAGCTGGCTGAAATGGAATCGATCGCGCGCGTGCAGCGTCACGCTCGTCTCCATACCCGCCACGGCCAGAAGCGTGATGAACAGACTGCTCATGACAGCCAGCAGAAGGCCGTGTGCCGCCATCTCACTCCAGACCCGCTTGTCGAATTGGGGCGGGATGCCGCTGCGCGGCCGCATGTCGGGCCGCTTCGACTCGCCGAGCACGAAGAATGCAACCATGAGCGCGAGGAAGGAGAGCGATCCCGCCACCAGACCCGGCAGGAGATTGCCGGCCATTCCGTGCCCGGTGCCGACGTGCGAGAGGATGCCGCTGAGCGGAGGGCCCAGGATGAAGCCCATGCCGAAGGCAGCGCCGATGAGCCCCATCCCCTTGGCGCGGTTCTCAGGCGTGGTGGTATCGGCGATGTAGGCCTGCGCCGTGCCGATGTTCGCGCCGCCGGCGCCGGCGATGATGCGCGAGACGAAGAGAAGGGTCAGACTGCGCGAGATGGCGAAGAGAAAATAGCCGGCGCAGCTCGCCGTCAGGCTGATGAGGATCACCGGACGGCGGCCGATGCGGTCCGACATGCGTCCCCAGATCGGCGCGAAGAAAAACTGCATGATGGAGTAGATACCGACCACCATGCCCACCGTGGTGCCGCTGGCGCCATACTCGCGCGCGTAGAACGAGAGGAACGGGATCACCATCCCGAAACCGATCAAGTCGATGAATACCGTGAGAAAGAGGACGGCGAGAGACGTTTTCTTCATGACCGGCGGCGAAGTGTACTCTGTCGCGCCAATGCCCTTGACCGATCCAGGACCGAGCCGATGACCGAGCCGATGATCGAGCCACAGGCCACGCCTCTGACCAGCCATGCCTCCAGGCGCCGGCTCGTCCTCTTCGACATCGACGGAACGCTGATCACCGACGGCGGCGCGTCGCGCGAGGCGTTCGCCGAAGCGCTGGCTGAGGTCTACGGCTTCCACGGCGACGTCCGCCGTTACGATTTCTCCGGCCGCACCGATCCGCAGATCGCCCGGATGATCCTTTGCGACGACGGATTGAGCGAGAGCGACGTCGACGCTCGCCTGCCGGCTCTCTGGCACCACTATCTCGCGGGGCTGGCGCGCAACGCCACCGGGCGTGTGCGCGTGCTCGCGGGCATCCTGGCGCTGCTCGATGCGGTACAGCGCGACGGGCAACTGACCGTCGCGCTCTTGACCGGCAACATTGAGCCGGGTGCCCGTCTCAAGCTGGGCGCCATCGCCCTGAATCATTACTTCCCATTCGGCGCCTTCGGGAGCGATTCACCGCGCCGCGAGGAGCTGCCGCCGATCGCCGTCGCGCGCGCCGCGGCCATCTCCGGCCACGCCTTCCACGGCTCGGATGTGGTCATCATCGGCGACTCGATCTATGACGTCCGCTGTGCCGTGCCGCACGGCGCCACGACGATCGCCATCGCCTCGGGGAAAACCCCCGCGGAACGTTTGCGCGCAGAGAATCCCGACTACTTCTTCGATTCGGCCGTAGAGCTGGAAGGGATTCTCGCCGCGATCACGGGGTAGCCGGCACGGCCGGCAGCGTTGGTTGCCCAAGGC
>DATLWH010000626.1:0-10321 GCA_035576505.1 Thermoanaerobaculia bacterium
GCCCGTGGAAGAAACCGGCGGTGAGGCGAACGATGTCGCGAAAGAAATAGATGATCGCCGCCAGGAGAGTCCCGAACTGAATGACGGCAGACGCCGCCGCGCCGGGATCACCCCACCCGAGGACCGACGGCACGATCAGAAGATGGGCCGTCGAACTGACGGGGATGAATTCGGTGAGGCCTTGAACGAGGCCGAGGACGATGGCTTCGATGATGGTCATTCGTGCTCCAAGTCGATCAGTCGATTCGTGGATTAGTCGATCAGTGGATTAGTAGATCAGAAGAAACACGAAGTGCTAATCCACTAATCTACTTATCCACTAATCTACTGATCTACGAATCCACTGCCTCTCACATCTCCCAGATCACCGGCAGGATCATCGGCCGTCGCCCCATTTCCTTGCGGAAGTAGCGTTTGAGCAGACTGCGCATTTTCTCCTGAGTCACATCGTGGTTGAGCAATTCGTCGGGGCGGCTCTGGTGCAGCATCTGCACGAGTTGTGCGCGGACCTCGGCGAGGATGTCCTGGCTCTCGTCGACATGGAGCAGTCCGCGGGTGATGATCTCCGGCTCCCGCCCCACGTTTCCGTTCGAGTCGATGGCCACGACCACGATGACGAAGCCGTCCTCGGCCAGATGCTGGCGGTCGCGGACGACGATCTCCGGAACTTCCTCGGCCTCGCTGTCGATGAAGACTTTGCCGTGGGGAACTCGCTCCTCGAGAACGCGGATCTCATCGTTGGCGATCTCCGCGACCTGTCCGTTCGTGATGACGATTCCGTGCGGCACCCCCACGTTCTTGGCCAGCTTGGCGTGATGAATGAGGTGCCGCAACGTGCCGTGAATGGGGATGAAGAACTTCGGCCGTGTGACGTTGAGCATCAGTTTCAACTCTTCCTCACAGGCGTGCCCCGACACGTGTACGCTGGCGTTCTCCCAGTTCAGCACCTCCGCGCCACGGCGATAGAGGTTATCGATGACATGCGAGACGGCCCGCTCGTTGCCGGGGATCGTGCGCGCGGAGAGGATCACGAGGTCGCCGCGCTTGATCTCGACATGCTTGTGCTCGCCGATGGCCATGCGCGAGAGTGCCGACGACGGTTCGCCCTGCGTGCCGGTGGTGAGGATGACCACCTCGTGATCGGCATAGTCGGAAGCCTTCGCATTCGCGCCAGGCCGTTGCTCGCGGGCGATGCGCAGGTAACCGAGGCGCTCGGCCGTCTCGGCATTGTCGACCAGCGAGCGGCCGACGAGGAATACCTTCCGCTTATGTTTGCGGGCCACGTCGACGATCTGCTGCACGCGATGAATGTGTGAGGCGAAGGTGGTGGCGATGATACGGCCGGTGGCCTGCGCGAAGATGTTGCCGAGCGCGCCGCCGACGGTCTTCTCCGATGGGCCATGCCCGGGGACGAGGGCATTGGTCGAATCGCTCATCAGCGCGAGCACGCCTTCTTCGCCGTACGCGGCGAAACGCGCCAGGTCGGTGCGCTTCCCATCGACGGGCGTGTGATCGATCTTGAAGTCTCCGGTGTGAATCAGAGTTCCAGCCGGTGTGCGGATCGCCAGCCCGAGAGCGTCGACGATCGAGTGTGTGACTTGGATGGCCTCGACGCGGAACGGACCGGCGTCGATCACATCGCGCGGCATCAGCCCGCGCAAGTCGACCTCATCGATCCCGAACTCCTCCAGCTTGTCGCGGACGAATCCGAGCGTGAGCGGCATCCCGTATACCGGTACCTTCAACCTCTCGACGAGAAACGGCACGGCGCCGATGTGGTCTTCGTGGCCATGCGTGAGAAAAACCGCCTTGACCCGCTCCGGCCGGTCGAAGAGGTACGTCATGTCGGGAACGATGACATCGACACCGAGCGTGGCGGCATCCGGAAACATCATCCCGCAGTCGACGATGATGGCCGCGTCGTCATACTCGTAGACCATCAGGTTCATCCCGATCTCGCCGAGTCCGCCGAGGGGGATGATGCGGAGGGAGGGTTGCTGCGTTGCTGGGGTGCTGCGTTGCTGGGGTGCTGCGTTGCTGGGCTGCTCTGTCTCGAATTCGTTCATCAATACCTCAGCAACCTAGCAACTTTGCAACCAAGCAACCTCGCCAATCGCACCCGGCCACGCTACGGGTAAATTCTATTCAGCATTCTCGGATACGGAATCGTCTCGCGGAGATGCGGGACGCCGCTGATCCAGGCCACGCAGCGCTCGATGCCCATGCCGAAGCCGGAGTGGGGGAAGGTGCCGTACTTGCGGACGTCGAGGTACCACTGGAACTTCTCGACGGGGAGGTTGTGCTGCTTGATGCGTGCGAGGAGCAGGTCGTGATCGTGGATGCGCTGCGATCCGCCGATGATCTCGCCGTAGCCCTCGGGAGCGATCATGTCGAGGCCGAGGACGACCGACGGATCGTTCGGGTCGGGCTGCATGTAGAACGCCTTGATGTCGGTCGGGTAGCGGCTGATCATCACCGGGCGATCGAATGAGTTGGCGATGACGGTCTCCTCGTCGCCGCCGAGGTCATCGCCGAACTTCGCCTCCATCCCCTTCGAGGCCAAGAGGTCGATGGCCTCGCGGTAGGTGATGCGTGGGAAAGGGCGCTTCACATTCTCGAGCTTGGACTGATCGCGTTCGAGAGTCTTCAGCTCTTCCTGGCAGCGTTCGAGCGCGCGCGTGACGAGATACTCGACGAACTCTTCGGCCAGCGACTGCAAGCCCTCGAACTCGAGGAAGGCCACCTCGGGCTCGACCATCCAGAACTCCATCAGATGCCGGCGCGTCTTCGACTTCTCCGCGCGGAACGTCGGCCCGAAACAGTAGACACGGCCGAACGCGGCAGCGGCCGGCTCGAGGTAGAGCTGGCCCGATTGGGAGAGGTAGGCCTTCTCGCCGAAGTAATCGGTCTCGAACAGCGTCGACGTTCCCTCGGCGGCGTTGGCAGTGAGGATGGGCGAATCGATGAGGACGAAATCGCGGTCGTAGAAGAAATCGCGGATGCCTTTCTCCACTTCGTTGCGGATGCGCAGAACGGCATGCTGCTTCGATGACCGCAGCCAGAGGTGGCGGTGGTTCATCAGGAAGTCGGTGCCGTGCTCTTTCGGCGAGATCGGATACTCGCCGGCGGCCCCGAGGATCTCGAACGTCTCCACACCGAGCTCCACACCACCGGGCGCGCGCCCCTCGGCGCGCACGGTCCCGACGATGCGCACCGACGACTCCTGCGTCACCTCATCGGCGGCCTTCCACGTCTCCTCGCTGACTTCCTTCTTGAAGACCACGCACTGCAGGTACCCGCTGCCGTCCCGGATGATCGGAAACTGCAGCTTCCCCGAGGTGCGTTTGTTGTAGAGCCACCCGTCGATGGTGACCTTCTCTCCGATGTGCTGGGGCAGTTCTTTGATGCGAGTCGTGGTCATAAGGGGCGGGGATTATACCTACCGGAGCGCTGGCGTCCCCGCCGGCTGGCTCGAAGGCGTCTCGCCGCCGAGTCAACGTGGCCTTTGACGTCCCAGAACGTTAACGCCCAGCCTGCGGTGATGGCGTTGCGTCACCGCGCATGGAATGCCGCAGGCCTTTCATTCCCCTCCTCCGAGGTGGAGTCTGCGACGCGTCGTCGCGCGGCCGGGAGGAAAGCCGAGCAGCCTCTTCTTCGAGCGCGCGGGTCGACGGACGTGCCGTCAACGTCGTCGGACGGTAAGTTATCGTGGCCCGGGCTGTAGGTTACCGTCGCTGGACGGTAAGTTACCGCGGCCCGGGCTGTAGGTTACCGTTGCTGGACGGTAAGTTACCGTGGCCCGGACGGTAGGTTACCTTCGCCGGACGGTAGGTTACGGTCGTCAGACGGTAGGTTAGTGAGGGTTGCTTAGTACAGCGCTCCGGAAGAGAGTGTCCCGTCGGCGGCTGACCGATTTGAGCCGGCGAAGCTGGCTTACGGTCCGTAGGCCCCGGCTTCTGTCGGGGTGAAACTCTTCGGCGCATTACCGCGGCACCTTCACCGAAAGGCTTTGCGGCACGATCGTAATCACCAGCGGTGTTTCCATCGTCACAACCTCTCCGTCGACGCCGAGGTGGAGACGGGCTTTCGAGGACTGCACTTTCACACCTGCCGTGCGGAAGGAGCGGAAACCAGGGGCATTGCGGACGCGGCCGGCGAGGTAATGGGCGACGAAGCGGGCCAGGGCAAGGCGTGGTACGTGCGGAAGCCAATAGACCGAGAGACGCCCTTCGTGGAGCGCCGGGCGGGGCGCTTCGATACCGAGGCGTGAGAGGTCGTAGGAGTTGTTCGAGATCATCAGCATGTGGGTGCGCACAACCTCCTGATGGTGCTCGCTCTCCAGCGTCACGGCCACATGCGGATATTTCCGCAGCGTCGCAAACGCCGCGTAAAGGCGTGCCTTCCAACGCGGGTAATCGCGTCCCTTTTCCTCTCGCCGGGCCACGAGCTCGGGGTAGATGCCCATCGAGACGTTGTTGACGAAGAAACGCTCGTTGATCCGTCCGGCATCGATCTGCCTGGTGGCGCCTCCGACGACGACGTCGAGCGCCTCCTGCCATGCCAGCGGGAGGTCGAGATCCTTCGCGAAGTGGTTGTAGGTGCCGACGGGGATCACACCGAGGATTGCATCGGTGTGCACGAGCGGCTGGAGGACGGCGTTGATCGTGCCATCGCCGCCCGCGGCGACGAAGAGGCGCGTACCTTCCCGCATTCGATCGCGAATCAGCGATGCGCAATCAAGCGTGCGGGTCACGCGAACGACATCCAACCCCGCCTCCTTCGCCGCCTCTTCGAGCGATGTCAGCTCCGAGGCAGGGATCTTCCCACCCGATGACGGATTGAAGAACATGACCCCTTTTGTCTTTCGGTCGGGCAATTTCAGCTCCAGAGCAGGCGTTTGAAAATCGTCAATGAAACGGATCGCACTTCTACTCGCTCTGCAAGTCTTCGTCCTTCCCCTCGCCGCCGCCGAACCACCGAAAGAATGTGCGCTCTGCGCCGGTGCTGTTTCGGACCTTCAGATTGCTCCGGCGACGCCGGTTCCGCTCCTCATCCGCCTGAAGGTGGACGACTTCGCGGCGGCTGGGGCCTCACTCGATTCCATGTCGCCCGCAGTCCGCGCGAAGATGACCTTCATCATCAGCTACAGCGTCGACCGGGCAAAGGATCCTATGGCCGAGGTCGAGGCGCATACCCAGGCGATCGTGGAGTGGGCGCGCCAGCACGGCCCCTTCGAAGCGCTCGGAATCGCCGTTGACAACGTTGATCCGACCGTCGGCGGCTACGCGATCAAGCGCCTTGCGGTGACCGCGCAAGGGCAGAATGTCGCCTCACGGATCGTATTCGCGGGAGTCGGAAATGGGGTGGCGGGCGCCGGCGCAGTCCCGCCTTCATCCTCCTCCGACTCCCGGCTCTCCACCCCCGACTCCCTCAATGCACTCTTCGAGACCGGCGCGCAGTCGTATGTCGACGTCATCCTCGTTGACGCTTCGAACGTGACGTCAACCGCGGCCTGGATCGCGGAGAAAGATCCTTCCAAGAAGATCTGGGCGGTCGTTGCTCCGCAATCGCCGAACGTCTTTTTTGACCTCGCACGCGCCATGGCCGATGGCGCGACGCGGGCATACCTGAGCGCTCCGGCAACGGCCGATCTGCTCGCGTCGCTGGTGAGCTTCGACCGCGCTCTCATCGGCGAGTACGCGTATGACGCCACCGCCCGCATCGACATGCTCGACGCCAAAGGCAACAAAATCGACGAGCCGGTCGCCGCTTTTGTCCGCGGTGAAGACCTGCGCACCGTCATCGTCCCCCGCGGCGACGCCGCCGCCTCGACGATCGCCTCGCTTCCCGGCGACTACTACAAGGGTCCGCGGCGCTACGACGTGAGCGGCGAAAAGGAAGTGACCGACGTCGGCACGAAAGGCGGACGTTTCCTCATCGGTATGCCGCCGGTGACGCGGCCCTTCGTCTTCACGGTCGAGCACAACGACGCACCGCGCGCGAATGTGACGAAAGAGGCGCTCGACATCACCACCCACCGCGGCATCACGGTCGAGGAGATCATCCGCAATCATCAGGCGTACAAGTCGTATCAGGAGTCGATCCAGCCGCGGTACGTCGCTCGCGACGCCACCAAACTTCGCTTCACGATGACGGGCGGCGACGCGGTCGAAGCAACGATCGCCGGCGACTACTTCTCGGATCCCAATGGCCGCGCCGACTGGGTGTGGCAGGACTTTTACCTCAACGGCGTCAAATGGAAGTACGGCCGGATCCCGGAGCTGCCGCTGATTCAGCCGGAGAAGGTGTCGCAGCTCCCGCTCGACATCCATTTGACGAATGAATATCGCTACGAGCTGATCCGCGAGACGGACCTCCTCGGCTACCACACGTACGAGGTCCGCTTCCAGCCGCCCCCGAACGCCGCGCCGACCCTGCCGCTCTACCGCGGGACCGTCTGGATCGATTCACGGACGTGGGCGCGCATTCGCCTCTCGATGGTGCAGCTCAACCTCACCGGCGAAGTTCTCTCGAACGAGGAGCGCGTCGATTTCCAGCCGTTCGCCCGCGCAACGCACGCGACGCTGACCTCTGCCGAGGTAGCGAAGAGCGATCCGCGCGAGATCGTCTGGCTGCCTCAGACAGTCAGCGCACAGCAGGTCATCTCCGCAGCCGGACGCGGCACGGTTGTGCTGCGGGAGACCGACTTCACCGACTTCCGCATCGATCCGGCGGACTACGAAGCGCATCTCACCGAGGCGGAGAAGTCGGATGCGCGTATGGTGCGCGAGACCAAGAGCGGACTGCGGTACCTCGACCGGACACCCAGCGGCGAGCGCGTCGTTCAGGAGGGCTTCCACACGGCGCGAACATTCCTGCTCGGTGGAATCCATCACGATTCCGGCCTGCAGTATCCGGTCGTTCCGCTCGGCGGCATCGACTACTTCAACTTCGATCTCGCTCATAGCGGCATCCAGACGAATGTCTTCTTCGCGGGCGTCGTCCTGGCGGCGAACGCCACGAATCCGAACGTGGCGAAAACGCACACGAATATCGGCGCTGACTTTTTCGGCATCGCCATCCCGACGACCCAATCGCTCTATCGCAATGGACAGGAGCAACTCGGCGAAGAGGTCAAGTCGCTGCCCACGCGGCTCTCGGTCCGTATCGGCCATCCCTTCGCGCAGTTCGGCAAGATCGATGTCTCCCTCGGCATCGAGCACGACACTTACCAGCGAAGCGACAACACGGCATCTACGTTCATCGTCCCGTCCGACACGTTCATCATCTCTCCATCGATCGAGGGCCAATACGCGCGCTTTGGAGCGACGATCACAGGGTGGTACACCTACAACCGGCGGACGAGCTGGAAGCCGTGGGGCAATCTCGCGGAGTTCGATCCGAAGCAGAAGACGTACAGCGACTTCGGCAGCTCGCTGGCGAAGAGCTTCTACCTGCCGAAGTTCCAGCGCATCGGCGCCGAGATCGATTACATGGATGGGACGCGGCTCGACCGCTTCTCGCAGTTCGGCTTCGGATTCTTCGGCGCGCAGCGCATCCACGGCATCAAGTCGGGATCGGTACTCGCCGACCGAGCCATCCTCGGCCATCTCTCGTATGGCTTCGTCTTCTCCGATCAGTTCCGTCTGGAAGCGTTCTACGACCAGGGACTCATCGACAACAAGCTGGCCGGCTACCACAACAAACCGTTCCAGGGGATCGGCATCGGCGGACAGACAGTCGGCCCGTACGGGACGCTACTCCGCCTCGACATCGGCAAGACGGTCGGAAGCAACGCCCAGTCAGGCTTCGTGGCGGATGTCGTGTTCCTGAAGTTGTTTTAGGAGCGCATTGCTCGCACGCGCGGGCGTGATGACCTGTCATCAACGATGTCATCCCGATGTCATCCACGATGTCATCCACGATGTCATCCTGAGGCTGCCGGAGCCGCTGAGCGAGCGTAGAGAGCGAAGTGCGGCGCAGGACGGCGAAGGATCTCAAGATGCGCTGCATGGGGCAGAAGCGCAGATGGGGTTTGTCGTTGATCTTCCTCACAAAAACCACAGTTTCGCTTCTGCCCCAGGCGCTGCCACTGGAGATCCTTCGCCGTCCTCCGCCGCTCTTCGCTCACTACGCTCGCTCAGCGGCTGCGGCAGGCTCAGGATGACAAATCGCGCTGCGGAGCGTTTTGTTCACAACCACTCACGATGACAGATCAACGCTACCCCCGCCGCAGAACCAACCGCAGATCCTGGCCGCCGAAAATCCGTTCGTTGAGCGCTTCGACCAGACCGCGCGTCTCTTCGCTGATGGCGACGAAGTGGTTCGCCTCGGGGAACGGGTGGATGGCGCGAATGTCATCGACCGCGAATCCGTGCTCGCGCCCGAGGATCGTCAGCGCGGCGGGATGCCGCGGCGCCAAGTGCGTCGGGTCGCGCCAGAAGTCGGAGGCGCTGACGGCGAGCGACTCGGCGTTGGGCGTCTCGATGATGAGCAGGCCGCCGCTGCGCAGCACGCGCGCGGCCTCGGCGAAGAGCGCGAAGAGCGCTTCCACCGGCAGATGCTCGACGACATGCATCGCCACGATGGTGCCGACCGATCCATCGGCGACATCCGCGAAGCACCCCGGCACCCTGGCCACCGACGCCTCGATGCCGCGGGCGACGAGATCGGCCACCGACCGCTCGTTCGTGTCGAAGCCGCGGGCGGCGATGCCGGCCTCGCGGCAGGCCATCAGGAGCTCGCCACGGCCACAGCCGGCGTCGATGACCGGCTGCTGCCCGCGGGCCAGAGCGACGTAATCGGCGACGTCGACGGAGCCCCGCAACCCATCCTCGAGCCGCCGGTAGAGGCAGTCCTGCGCCGTTGCCGAGGTGGACGCGATCAGCGGGTTCGTCACGTCGCGCACGCGGACCGCTACCGTCTCGATCTTCTGATCGAGCGCGGCGATCAACGAGTCGTTGCGCCTGGCCGCGAGCGGGATCAGCTCGTGGATCTTCTTCAACTCGGCCGCCAGTGACTCGTCGGCGGCGCGGACATCGCGCTGCACGCTCTCGATGTCGCGCCTCAGGTCATCGCGGGTGCGGCCCAGGTCGGCCCGCAGATCGCCGACCAGGTCGAGCAGCGCCACGTTGAAGTTCCGCTGCCGCTGCTCCTCGGCCTCGACCGACCTGTTGACGAGACGCTTGAAAAACCGCAGGAGGAAATCGAAGCGCGACGGCCGCGGACGGAACCGCCGGTCTTGCTGCCAGACGTCGCGCCACCCATCGGCTCCCGACGGCGGAGCATCGACGAAACGGTCGTCACTCATGGATGGCGAGGATACAGCAGCGAAAGATGAAAGGGCGCACAGACAGGAGTGTCTGTGCCACATTGAGTTGCCTTGTGTGGCACAGACACTTGCCTTATGTGGCACAGACACTCGCCTCATGTGGCACAGACACCTGCCCTATGTGGCAAATACTTGCCTTATGTGGCACAGACACTCCTGTCTGTGCGCCCTGGGAAAAAGAACTACGCTTCCGTTGCTTCGGCCGCCGGTGCGGCGGCTGCCTTTGGCGCCGGCGCCTCTTCGATGATCGATTCCTTCCCCTCGGGGACGACTTCGACCTGGATGTGCGCGGCCACCTCGCGGTGCAGGCGCACCTCGACGTCGTGCGTGCCGATGCTCTTGATCGGGTGCGCCAGCTCGATGCGGCGTTTGTCGATCTCGATGCCCTTTGCGGTCAGCGCATCGGCGATGTCGTTGGTCGTCACCGAGCCGAAGAGATTGCCGTGATCGCCGACGCGCTTGCGGACGACGATCTTCATCCCCTTCACGCTGTCAGCTGCTTTCTGCGCCACGATCTTTTCCTTGTCGGCGAGCAGCGCCCACTTCTTGCGCTCCTGCTCGATCGACTTGAGGTTGCCGGGCGTTGCTTCGCGCGCGAGCTGCTTGGGAAGCAGGAAATTGCGCGCGTAGCCATCCTTGACCGTCACGACGTCGCCGCGGCTACCAAGGCCGCGGATCTCGTCAATGAGAATGACTTTCATCAGTGTGATCCTTTCGATTGAAATGTCGGAAATCGAAAAACGAGTCGAACAGCCCCGCGATGCAGAGCAGGAAGAAGCCGACGATCATCGCCATCAGGACGATGAGAATCGACCAGGCGAAGAGCGATCCCGCCGCTCCGGTTGTCGTGGCCGCCACGAACGATCGGAAGATCGCCAGCCCCTGCAGGAAATAGAGAAACGTGACCACGGCCAGAATGTTCAGCCCTGCTTGTTGCACCATCCCGCTGGCCAGCGGCGAGAGACCGCCGATGACGAACGCGAAGAGAAG
>DATLWH010000627.1:0-3050 GCA_035576505.1 Thermoanaerobaculia bacterium
CGGGGAAGCAGTTCAACTTCGCGGACCAGATCACCGGCCTGCGCTTCACGTTCTACTCACCCGTCGAAGCGTACGTGACGGATCCGATGGGGCGCCGTGTCGGGATCGATCCCGCCACCGGCACGACGTTCGATGAAATCCCGAACGCGCTTTACGACAACGATGCGGGCGAGATGGACAACGACGCCGATCTGCCCGATCCGAATCCGCGCAAGACCCTCGAGCTCTTCGGCGACGTCGACGGCGACTACGCCTTGACCGTCACCGGCACCGGAACGGGCACCTACACCGCGGACATCTACGCCGTCGACGCATCGCAGAACGTGCCGAGCATCAGCATCAAGCAGGTGCCGACATCGCTCAATCAGGTGCAGACGTACGTCGTCCATTTCGACCACACCAATGCCGCGAACGTGGCCTTCACCGGCGGCTTCGACGGCGGCGGCCAGCGGCCGAAGGACGTGAACAAGTTCCTGACCTACGCGAACCCGTCCTCGAGCTCTACGACTCTTCCGGCGGGTACGACCACCTACCCGCTGATCATCTTCTACTCGACAGAAATGCTTCCGGCGACATTCAACGCCACTCTCAACGGCGTCGACATCACGTCGCAGTTTGCGCCGGCGCCCGGCACCATGCAGATCGTTTCTCTCTCTCTCCCTTCCGGCCGCAATGTGCTCAAACTGTCCACTGACGGGCAGCTACCCTCGCGCGTGGCCACCGACAGCGATCGTCTCGTTCTGCAGGTGCCGTAACGTTAGACGCGAAGGGCGGCCGCCGCGCAGCCGCCCTTCGCGCGTATTTTCTCGACGCGTGATCGTATGTGTGGTGGGGAGTTACGCCGAAGAGGGTGGTCAGGCAAGGGACGGAGCGGCGACATGCGGGCGAGGTAGTATCGGTGGCGGAGACTGTTCCGGCCTTTCCGGTCGCGCGAGACCATGGACAGAGCATGCGCGCCACATCATCGAGATCGACGTCGGGACTCTGACGATGGCCAGCCGTGACGTGCTGATTGCCGTGGCGCGCGGCGAACGTGTGTCAGAAGACGTCGAACCGTTTCTGGAGGCTGCCGCTGCCGAGGGGTTGACGGGGCTGCTGGCGCGCAGCGCGGAGCAGATGCCGCGCGCGCTGCGCGTGCAGGCGCTGGGAATGGAGGCACGGTCGGCGCGCATGATCGCGGAGCTGGCGCGCATCGCCGCCGCATTCGACGTGGCGCGAATTCCGCTGCTCGTCTTCAAGGGAGCGGTACTGGCGCAGCAACTCTACGGCGATCCGGGCGCGCGCGCGTTCAGCGACATCGACGTGATCGTCGATCCGGCCAACGCCGAGGCGGGAGAGATGCTGTTGCAACGCCTCGGGTATCGGGAAACGGAGCCGATGACGACGGCACAGCGGCGGACGAACCGCCGCTTCGACGGCGAATCGCTCCTCGTCGATGATGTGCGCGAGCGTGCCAGCGGCGTGCTGGCCGATTTTCACTGGCGTTTTTCAAACCTGCAGTTTCCGCTTCGAATCGATTTCGCCGCCGCGTGGGAGCGGCGCCAGAGCGTGATCGTCGACGGGCACTCCTTCGCAACGCTCGGCGAGGCCGACCTGGCCGTCTTCACCTGCAGCCACGCGGCCAAGCACCTATGGCATCGTCTCGAGCTTCTGGCGCAGGCCGCGGCGCTGACGAAGCGAACCGTCGACTGGCAGGCTGTCGAGAGACTGGCGATCGATGCCGGCGTGGCCCGGCAGGTCGGCCTCTCCTTTCTGCTCACGCGCGACATACTCGACGTGGCCCCGCCGCCGATTCCTCACTGCCTGGCGGCTGCCGCCCCGGTTCTGGAGTCCGTGCGCCGGATCGTAGACCGAAACCTCTTCGCCGAGAACCGCCGGTCCGATGCCCGTGGCAGCGATCTCTTCCTGCTGCTCGATCGTCGACGGGATGCTGTGCGCTCGCTGCTCCTGGCAATCTTCGTCCCGACCCATTCCGACTGGCGCGGATCCAACCTTCCGGCGGCTCTGCACTGGATCGTCCGCCCATTTCGATTGCTCTGGTCAAGACTGGCCTCTCGTCAGAGAGCGCCAGCCGAGTTATCATGAACTCTGTCTCACCAGAGTCCGGCCTGGTCAGCCGTTACAGAACTCCCCTGCGAGATGCCAACGAGCTGTGGCGCGGAGGCTCGTGAAAGGATCATTGATCGCGTGAATTCAATCAACCCCGTGCTGCTCGTGGCACACCCGGGCCACGAATTGCTTCTCTATGGCTGGTTGCGCAGTGCCCAGCCGGTAGTCCACGTGCTGACGGACGGCTCCGGCCATTCATCCATCTCGCGCCTGCCGGCGACGGCGGATCTCCTGCGTGAAACCGGTGCTCTTCCCGGCTCGATCTTCGGCCGCCTCTCCGACCGCGAAGCCTACGCGATGATCCGTGAGCAAAACATGACGCTCCTGCGGTCGATCGTCGACGACCTCGCCGAGGAGCTCGTGCGGCGCCGCACATCGACCGTCGTTTGCGACGCCGCCGAAGGCTACAACCCCGTTCACGACCTCTGCCGGCTCATCGCCGGAGCGGCCATCGCGGCGGCGGGGACGGAGACGGCCCTGTACGAGTACGCCGTGGTCGGCAGGCCCGACGTATTCGATGAAGGGGTGCCGCTCGATGAGGCGACGTTCGCCGCGAAAATGGAAGCGGCGAGGCGTTCTGCGCCGGCGATCAGCGACGTGAGCGAGCTGCTGCGGCGGCACGGGAGCGATGCCTACCGCACGGAGTCGTTTCAAAGCGTCACCGACTGGACGTCGCTGCACCCGAACGAGTGCCCGGACTACGAGCGCTACGGCCAGGAGCGCGTGGCCAGCCACCGCTACGAGCGCGTGATCCGCCGCGCGGAACACATGATCCCGCTGCGGGATGCGCTGTGGGCATGGACGGAGAGCGGCCAATTCGTGTCCTGATCGCCAGCAACGCCCTCGGCGTCATCGGCGGCGTTCAGACCTCCGAACGCGATCTGGCGGCATGGCTGCTCGACCGCGGACACACGCCCGTCGTCTACAGCACGGTCCTCGGC
>DATLWH010000628.1:0-6289 GCA_035576505.1 Thermoanaerobaculia bacterium
AGCCGGAACGCGACGCGAACGTGCCGGCGACAAACAGGAGAACGACGAAAACGAGCGAGGCCCATCCGCAGCCGACGGGAACCCACCGCGGGAAGAGTGGCCGCAGGTCTGTCCCTGCCGCCGCGTAGTAGTCGGCGGGCCGGCGGAACGGAAGCGCGTCTACCTCCGCTGGGGGCGGCGGCGCGGCCGGCGTCGGTTCGAGCGGAGTGATGTCGTCCAATCAGATCCTGGGATACGTTACTGCGGCTGGAAAAATGTATCATGCATCGAAATCGTCCTCGGTTGAACCATTGAAGGAAGGAAAGACGACATGCCCGCGTCGCTATCGAAAGTAGCGGTGTTGATCCTTGACGACAACCCGCTGGTACTAAAGCTCGGACGGGCGCTGCTCGAGCGCGAAGGGTGTACGGTCCTTACAGCGTCCAGTTGGATCGAATTCAACCATGTACTGGCCGGCACCTCCCCCGACATCATCTTCCTCGACGTGAACCTGCCGAGCATCAAAGGCAACCGTCTCAGCGAAGTGCTGAAGTCACAGTCGAGCAAGAAAGACATCCCCATCGTGCTGATCTCCGACCTTCCCGAGAAATCGCTCGAGGAGATGTTCCCGAGCTCGGGCGCCAACGCCTGGATGCGCAAGCCGCTCACGCGCGACAAGATGGTCGATATGATCAACCGCTATTCGCGATGACGGACGGCACGCGAATCCTTCGCACCGTCGGCGTGCCGGTCGTCATCGCCGTTCTCCTCCTTTTCATGCTCCCCAAGATGTGCGCGCGCGCCGTGCTGGTCTCGCAGGCGCGGAAGGAGAAGGAGGAGCGCGCGGTCAGCGGACTGCACATCGAGTCGTCGCAGGAATCATCGAAGAAGCCGGTCATTTATCCGGCCGCGCTCGATTCCGAACGCATCCGCTACCTTCTGGAGATCGACGCCCGTTTCTCGGCGCCGTACACCGCCCGCGTGCGAAAAAAGTTCGACATGACCCTCGCGCTCAACGAGCAGAAGTTCGTTCCGGTTCTGCAGAAGCTGGGATACATGGAGCTGGCGGGCGACGGCACGGTGACGTTGACGCGCGACGGGATGCTGCACCTGGACGGCCTCGTCGATGACGGCACGGCCTGGACGTTCCCGATCGCAAAGCGGAAGTTCACCTCCGTGACGTCGATCACGAGCGACGGCGCCACGGCATATGCCGGCTTCGATTGGAAGTGGGAGCCGAACGCGGTCGGAGCAGAACTGATGGCCTCCCCGCAACGCCACGAAGCCACCGCGGCGCTGGCCAACGTCGGCGGACGGTGGTCGCTGACGCAGGTCACGAGTCTCGACAACGACCTGGATTAGATCCTGTCATTCAGGGCCGGCGGCACCGATGCCCGCCAGGCCTCGGAATGACATTTATCCGGGCGGGGGCGCGGTCGTCGTTGCTGTCGCCGGTGGGGTGGCCTTCGAACCCTCATCCACGTTCGGCGCCGGTGACTCGGCGCTCTCGCCTGACTTGGCCGAGGCATCCTGTGCGGCCTGTGTCGGCTCGAGCTCTTTGGGCTGATAGAAAGGCTTCTGCAGGTAATAGGGCAGCTTGCTCACCGCAACGGTGGCCCCGCTGCAATCCTTGTCCGGCTCCTGCCCGGCGATGAAGGCCTCCAGCACCACGTGCTCGCAGGGGCCGACGCCGCGCCGGCCGGTCTTGAGGTCCATGGGCGCCATGACGATGCCAGGCGGGATGTCGAACTCCGGACGCGATGTACGGAGCTTCAGCACGTCGATCTGCTTGACGATGTCGATCCAGATCGGAAGGGCTACTTCGGCGCCGGTGGCACCCCCTCCCAGGGACCGGCTCGGATCGTCGTAGCCGACCCAGACGCCGATCGTGTACTCGGGTGAGAACCCGATGAACCAGGCGTCCGTGTACGAGTTGGTCGTTCCCGTCTTGCCGGCCAGCGGTGGTGGCAGCGTGTGGGCTTCGAAGCCGGTGCCGCGGTCGATCGTGCCGCGCATGACGTGTGCCAGCTCGAACGCGATCTGTGCCTGGGTCGCCTCCGACAACTCCGGCAGCTGTTCTTCGAGCACGCGGTCCGTCTGATCGACAATCTTGCGGACCAGCCGCGGCTTCACGTACACGCCTTGATTGGCGAATACGTTGTAGGCGCCCACCATCTCCAGCGGTGACACGCCGGCTGCGCCCAGCGCCGTCGACGGATAGCGCGGGATGTCTGAGGTGATCCCGCAGCGCTTGGCGAAGTCGACCACATGATCCGCGCCGACCATCATCCAGGTCTTCACGGCCGGCACGTTGATCGACAGCTCCAGAGAACGCTGAATGGTCACGATCCCGGCGTACCTACCGTAATAGTTCTTCGGCGAATAGATCTGATTGCCGACCGGGATCGCTACCGGCTCATCGAAGATCGTATCGGCCGGCGTCAGCCCCTTTTCGAATGCGGCGCCGTAGACGAACGGTTTGAACGACGATCCGGTCTGCCGCCGCGATTGAATGGCCCGGTTGAACTTCGAGATCTGGAAGTCGTAGCCGCCGACGAGAGCACGAATCTCACCGCTCTTGACGTCGATGATGACCACCGCGCCCTGCACCTGCGGCAACTGGTCGAGCATCCACTTCCGGGCATGCGTCTTCGCGTCCTCGTCCAGACGGATGTAGATGATGTCGCCGCTCTTGAGCACGCCCTCCATCGACTTGTGCTGCGTCCATGCGAACGACGCGGGTGGCAGCGTCATGGAGTCCTTGCCGACGCGGGCGGTGATGCCGCTCTTTTCGACCGCCATGACCACCGCCGGGTAAAGCTTGTCCTTCCCATACGGCTCACTCGACCAGCTCGGGTCTTTGTACGCGTTCGGGTCGATCCCCTCGGCCACGAGATTCCTGGCCGGCTTGCGGAATCCGCGGCGCCGGTCCCATCGCCGAAGGCCCCGCTGCAGCGCGGTTTCCGCCGCCTGCTGCATGCTCAGGTCGAGCGTCGAGTAAACCTTCAGACCGCGCTGGTAGAGATTCTCGACGCCGAACTTGTCACTCTTCTCGATGGCCTGGCGGATCTCTTCGGAGAAGTACGCCCCCACGCGCGGCGCCTCCTCTTTGTACGTGCCGAGGACGATCGGCGCGTTCACGGCCTGCTCAAACTGCTGCTTCGTCGGAATGTAATGTTCCTCGTACATCCGCCGCAGAACGTGGTTGCGCCGCGCCGTGGCGTGGTCGAGATGCGTGATCGGGCTGTAGTACATCGGAGCCCGGATCAGCCCCGCGATCATGGCCGCCTCGGGGACGGAGAGATCCTTTGCATGCTTGCCGAAATAGAGGCGTGAGGCCGCCTCCACGCCGTACGCGCCGTGGCCGAGGTACACCTGATTCGCGTACAGCTCGAAAATCTGATCTTTTGTGAAGTTCTTCTCGATGTCGACGGCCAGGAACGCTTCATTGATCTTGCGGCGGAAGTCTTTCGCCGGCGTGAGGAACACCTGCTTGGCCAACTGCTGCGTCAGAGTCGAAGCCCCTTCCACTTTCTTGCGGGCGATGATGTCCTTGAGCGCGGCGCGGAAGATCGCTTTCGGATTGATGCCGCCGTGATGGTAGAAGTCTGCATCCTCGGTTGCCACAATCGCCTGAACCAACGCCGGTGATATGTCGCGCTTGGTCACGACAATCCGCTTCTGGATCGAATACTCGGCGAAGCCTATGCCGTTGCGGTCATAGATCCGCGTGATGATGGCCGGCTGGTAATTGTCGAGCGACTGGACGAGCGGCACATGGACGGCGTGCGCCAGAACAAACCCGCCAGGAATACCGAGAACGAGAGCGATCAGCAGGATGATCAGACGCGGTTTGCGGCTCCTCCGGGCAGGAACGTCGGCAATGGGATCGGGCACGGCCTGAGTGTAACAAAGGGCGAGGTGGGAAGGATGAAGGCGGAAGGATGAAGGATGAATTAGTTCTGGAAAGATGAAGGCGAGAGGATGAACGCTGAGTCAGCCCTTCATCCTTCATCCTTCTTTCTTCATCCTTTACAACCCTTCATCCTTCCCAGGACTCCTCCAGAATAGAATGCGCTCGATGTCCACGCTTCCCACACCGAAGGCCGCGCCTGCGCAGGACTGGAGCCGGCTGGTTTCCGACTCGCTGACGCAATACGGCGCCTGGTACACCTATCTCAAGCTCATCGAAGCGCGCGCCGCGTACCCGGGAGATCTCTCGTTGCGCGGCTACACGGAGATTCTTCGCACCACGATTGTCCGCGACCTGCTCGCTCATCCGAAGGCGATGCAGGCCGTACCGAAACTGACGGCGGAGTTCCTCTCGAATTTCGACCGGTTCAACCTCACCGCACAGGAGGGCTACCTCATCTCGCTCATCGATGGCCGCCTCGACCTGCAAAAACTGCTGATCCTCAGCCCATTCGATCCATTCACCACGCTGTTCAACCTGGCGAAGCTGCAGCACGAACGCGCCATCACGGTGCCGCAATGAACCTGAACGACAAATTCACCATCGCGAAACATCTCAAGAGTCCGATCGCCATCGTCAACGAGCACGGCGGCATCGAGTGGCGTAACGATGCCTTCGAGGCGACGTTCGGCGGCGAGGCGAAGGATTGGCTGGTGCAGGCAGCCCGCACCCTGGCCGGGGAGACTGGCTGGCTCCAGAGCTTTTTTCTCGATAACGATGCCCATCACTCCCTCGACGTCGACATCGAGGGGCGGACGTATCGCATCGACAAGATCATGCAGATCGATGACTACGCCACGCCGACCGTGGCACTCTGGTTTGAAGACGTCACGCTGCAGCGCGAAGCGGAACAGGCCAAGTCCGACTTCACCGCGCAGATCGTCCATGACCTGCGCGGACCCCTGTCCGGCATCCAGGGAACGCTGGAGTTCGTTCTCTCGCAGGACGCCTCCAAGCTCGACACGCTGAATGCGGACCTGCTGACGGAGGCCCAGCACGAGTCCGAGCGGATGATGAGCCTCATCAACGAGATCATGGATTTCTCCAAGATCCAGTCCGGCAGCTTCGCTGTGGAGCAGGAGCCGGTCCGCATCGCCGGACTGCTGAAGCGTGCCGTGCGCAGCCTGCAGAGCGTGGCGTCGCGCGACGAGGTCTTTCTCCTCTCCGCGCACGGCCGCGACATCCCGCAGATCATCGGCAGCGTCGAAAAGCTGACGCAGGCGGTGATCAACCTGATCTCCAATTCGCTGAAGTTCACGCCGAAGAAAGGGCTCATCTCGGTCGGTGCGCAGATCATCCGCAACGGCGACGTGCCGGAAGCGATCGTCATCACCGTCACCGACAGCGGCATGGGTATCAAAGCGGTCGAGTTGCAGCAGATCTGGGACAAGTACAAGCAGAGCGGCAACAAGTCGCTCCGCGGCGGCGGCGGCACCGGCTTGGGCCTCTACATCGTCAAGCAGGTCGTGGAAGCCCACGGCGGCGAGGTGACGGTGGCCTCGATCGAAGGCGTCGGCACGAGCATGGTGCTCAAGCTCCCGGTGAAGCGGGCGGCGTAAGATGAGCGTGCGGAAGTGACGGCGCGTCTGTCTTCAGCCTCTCGATCATCGCGTCAAAGCCATCCCGCGTCATGGCGTGAAACGCATTCGGATGCATCTTCGGCAACTCACGCCGGAGCAGGTCGAGGTCGGAGCTCCAGTCGGTGGCATGCGCAGAAGCGGCAATGGTCAGAGCGACGGTCAGGGCGATTGCACAGAAAAGGCGTTGCATCCTTGGTATGACGGAAATCGTCGCCCTGCGTTAGCTCACGCACGGTCGGAATTCACAGGAGCGCGTCAACGCCGTACGCGATCTCGTCTTCGGTCACGTCGGCGAACACCTCGCAGCTTCCAATCGCTCGCGGGAAGACCATCACGCGCTGGCTGCCGGTGTTCTTCTTGTCGTGCTCGGTGGCGGCGAGAATGGCCTCGCGCTCGATGCTGCCGGGAAGCGGCGTGGGATTCCAACGCCGGACGGCATTCTCGATTCTCGCGGCGATGTCGCGATCGAGCAGGCCGCGCCGTACGGCGATGGCGTTGGCTCCGATCATCCCCCACGCCACCGCCTCGCCGTGGGTCAGATCGCGGTAGTCGAGTGCCGACTCGATGCCGTGGGCGATGGTGTGGCCGTAGTTGAGGAGGCGCCGCAGGTCCGCTTCCTTCTCGTCGGCAGAAACGATCTCCGCCTTGACCCGAATCGCCTTTCGCACCACCTCGTCGACGTCGAAATCCGGCGGGCTCTCGAGCAGATCGAAGAGCGAAGGGTCGCCGATCACGCCCCCTTTCAGCGCCTCGAAGA
>DATLWH010000629.1:0-4299 GCA_035576505.1 Thermoanaerobaculia bacterium
CACGGGCCTCGCGCTCTTCCGTCTACATCCCGATGGCGCGTCTGATGAACAAGAAGGGCGATATCGCCAAGGCCATTACCTACGCGCAGAAAGCGCTCTTTGCCGCCGAGCGCGCGCGCGATGAAGACCTCATCGCGGAGGCCTGCTACGTCCTTGCCAACATTGAAGATGAACGTGAGAACTACGCGGAGGCGGAGCGGCACCTGGCCCGAAGCATGTCCATCTTCGAGTCGCACCAGACCACGCAGGGGCTGGCGCGAGCGCACACGGCCGCGGCCAGCATGGCCTTTACCCAGCAGCGGATCGATGAAGCGACGCGGCACGCGGAGCTGGGGGCGCAATACGCCGGACAGCTGGACGACCGTTTCACGCTGGCCAAGAACGACTGGATCTGGGGGAAGATCCTTTCCTCCCAGGGTCATCGCGAAGCCGCGAATCTGAAGTTCGACACGGCGCGCGCGACATTCGAGGAGTTGCAGACGCCGTACGAGCTGGCGCGGCTGCTGTTCGACATCGGGCTGCTGAAGGACGAGCCGGAAGAGGCCACGCAGACGATTCGCAGCGCCATCCGCATCTTCGAGCGGCTCGAGGCCACCCACGATCTCGAGAGAGCCCGGGGAGCGCTCTTCCGCATCAAACCGGCGGGCAAGGCGCCGGAGAGCGGCGTGGTCGGCCTGTACGAGGTCGTCAAGATCATCAACTCGACGCTGAATCTCGAGGAAGTCCTCAATCGCGTTCTCGACCTGGCCATCCGCCGTGTCCGTGCCGAGCGAGGAATGATCATTCTTCTCGACCCGATCACCAGCGCTCTCCGCACGCGGATCGTCCGCAACATCAAAGACACCGAAGGCGGTTCCCGGCGCTCGCCCCAGTCGATCGTCAAGGAAGTCATCCAGTCCGGGCAGTCGGTCATCTCCGCCGACGCCCGTTCCGATGCCCGGTTTGTCGAGTCGGAGTCGGTCATCGCCGAGAACATCATGTCCATCCTCTGCGTCCCGCTGGTCATTCGCGAGCGGATCGCCGGCGCGATCTACGTCGATCATCGCGAGGCGCGGCATCTCTTCTCGCAGAAGGATCTGACCTTCATCGAGGCCTTCGCCGATCAGGCGGCCATCGCCATTCAGAACGCGCGGTTGTTTGAGGAGCTGGAAGAGGCTCGGGCGCGCTTATCGCTGGAGAACGAGTCGCTCCGCCGCGAAGTGCTGGTGGAGAAGCATCTCGACTCCGTAGTCGGCAGCTCCGAGGCCGTTGCGAAGATCCAGTTCGCCATCCGCAAGGCATCGAGCGGCCATTCCACGGTGCTCGTGCGAGGCGAGTCGGGGACGGGCAAGGGCCTCATCGCGCGAATCATCCACAACGTTTCTCCGCGGCGGAACGGCCCCTTCATCATGTTCAACTGCGCCGCCCTGCCCGAGAATCTGGCGGAATCGGAGCTGTTCGGGCACGAGAAAGGATCGTTCACGGGCGCGGACCGCCGTAAGCTGGGGCGCTTCGAACTGGCCAACGGCGGAACGATCTTTCTCGACGAAATCGGCAAGGTCAGCCTGGCCATCCAGGCCAAGCTGCTGCGCGTCGTCGAAGACAAGGAGTTCGAGCGCGTGGGCGGGACTCAGACGATCAAGACGGATGTCAAGATCATCGCCGCCACCAACCTCGACATCGAGAAGGCCATCGAGCTGGGAACGTTCCGCGAGGATCTCTACTATCGTCTGAACATCATCCCGCTCGTGCTCCCTCCGTTGCGTGCGAGGAAGGACGACATCCCGCTGCTTGCCGAGCATTTCATCAAGAAGATCTGCAAGGACCTTGGCGTGGAGACGAAGCGCCTCGAACCGGGCGTGCTCGATCTGTTCGCCCGATACAACTGGCCCGGCAACATCCGGGAGCTGGAGGCGACCATCCACCGGGCCATCGTGATGTCGAACGACGAGACGATCACCCGCAACGATTTCTACGGTCTCTTTGCCGAGCTCGGCGCCGCGTCGGCAACCACCCACCCGCTGCCGATGCCGACGTCACTGCTCAACCCGATGGTCAGCAAGATGGAGATCACGGGCGATGTCTACAACGAAGTGTTGTTGTCCGTCGACCGCCAGCTCGTCGAGCGTGCTCTGGAGATTTCCGGCGGCCGCCTTCGCGAAGCGGCCCGCCGCCTGGGCATGGCCCGCAATACGCTGAAGTTGAAGATTCTGAAGTACAAACTCGTGGCGCGGGACTGACCGGCTGGTTGCGCTCGCCACTCGCCTCGACTAACGTCGTAACTCTGATGGCTGAGACGACACGAATGACCGAGACGGGCGCGCGACCGGTCGAATTTACCGAAGACCGGATTCCGAGGAGCGGAATCGAGGAGACCATCTCTGATCTCGTCGAATTGTTTGGAGGCGAGATGACGGCTTCCCGCGAGAATGAGCGCCGCTTCACGTTGCCGCTGCGGCGGGGCGTCGCCGCGGCTGGTGGCATCGAGTGCACCGTTTCGTGGGCAGCGGCCGAGGAGGGCAACGCCGTCGTCACACTCGTCTGCAACCGCGATGTCGATGCGCCGAAAGCGCAGCGGGTGGCGCTGTTGGCCGCCGGCGTGATCGGATCCCTCCTCTTCATGGTCTGGCCGTTCTTTCCGCACACGCGCGAGCTGGGCGCTCTTGCGTGGATTGGCGGAGCCGTGGCCCTGGCCGTCTACTTCATGACGCTGCGAAAGACGAGCGGAGGGATCGCCTACGACTTCCTGCAGCGTCTGGCACGCAGGCAACGCGGACGGGAGACGGTGGCAGAGCCGTGATCTGGGTCATGGTGCCGCTCCTGGCCTTCGTCCTGTTCGGTCTTTATGTCCGGCGCGAGGCCGAGCGGCTTCGCGCCGAGGACGCCCGGCCGCGGTTGACCGTGAAACTGAAGCTTGCCGGTAGTGGGATGGCCTCGCGCGAAGAGCTGCGAGTGCGGCAGACCATCGAGGATGACATCGAGAATCGCGGCATCGGCTCGATCGCGGACACCGGATCGGGCGACGGATGGGCGCATCTCCAGGTCGCCGTCACCGATCCGGCCGCCGCATCGCAACAGATCCGCGACCTGCTGCGGGAACGCGGCGTGAGCGAGGGCGCTGTCGTCGAAGCGCCTAAAGCCGGCCCGTGATGATCGACTTGGCGATCGTGGCCAGTTGCATGTTCGACGTCCCCTCGTAGATCTGCCCGACCTTGGAATCGCGCCAGAACTTCTCGACGGGATACTCCTTCGTGTAGCCGTTGCCGCCGAAGAGCTGGACGGCCAGCGATGTCACCTTCTCAGCCACCTCGGAGGAGAACAGCTTGGCCATCGCAGCCTCGCGGAGAAACGGCTGCTTTGCGTCTTTGAGCCGCGCCGCGTTGTAGACCATGAGCCGGGCCGCCTCGAGCTGTGTGGCGGCCTCGGCGATCTGGAACTGGACGCCCTGGAACTCGGCCACGGCCTGCCCGAATTGTTTCCGTTCTTTCGTGTAGGCGATCGCGTATTCGAGTGCTCCCCGGGCCACGCCGAGCATCTGCGCGCCGATGCCGATGCGTCCCTCGTTCAGCGTCTCGATGGCGATTTTGTAGCCTTTGCCCGGCTCGCCGACGACGTTCTCTTTCGGTACGCGGCAGTCTTCGAGGATCAGTTCGCAGGTCGAGGAGGCGCGGATGCCGAGCTTGTCCTCTTTCTTGCCTACCTTGAAGCCGGGAAAATCGCGCTCGATGAGAAAGGCGGTGATGCCCTTGTATCCCGCGTCGGGGTTGGCGTTCGCGAAGACGATGAAGAGACCTGCCTCGAAAGCATTGGTAATCCAGAGCTTCTGGCCGTTGAGGACCCAGTGATCGCCTTTGTCTTCGGCCTTTGTGGCCAGTTCGAAGGCGGCCGAGCCGCTGCCGGCTTCCGAGAGGGCGTAGGCGCCGACCGTGTCGCGGGCGAGCATCGACAGGTACTTCGATTTCTGATCCTCGTTGCCCCAGCGGATGATGGCGTTGTTGACCAGGGTGTTCTGGACGTCGACCAGGACGCCGCAGGAGGCGTCGACGTGGGAGAGCTCCTCGACAACGAGCACGGCATTGAAGAACGACGACCCGGCGCCGCCCCATTGGTCGGGGACTTCGATACCCATGATGCCCAGGTCGAAGAAACTGCGGATCAGATCCTTGGACATCACGGCGTCATGGTCCATCTGGTGCACCAGAGGCCGGATTTTCTCGATGGCGAAATCGCGTACGCTCTGCTGGAACATCTGCTCTTCTTCGGAGAGGAGCGTGAGCGGGGCGCCTGGGGTGAAGGGGAGTGTCTCGACGGTCATCGGCG
>DATLWH010000630.1:0-3047 GCA_035576505.1 Thermoanaerobaculia bacterium
GCCTATCTCACGGACGGCGTTCCGTACGACGGCGACGCCGACGAGCTGCTGGACGAGATCATCGACGACTACGTGCCGCCGCACGGCGCATTTGAGATCGACGCTGAGTACGTCGCCGCCGCGCTCGCTCACAATCGTGCCGCCGCCGACCGCACCTACATCTCCATCCTCGGCCAGATCGGCCGTTTCTGGGGCGCCGTGCTCGGCATGCGCGGAGCGAGCCTCGGCGAGTCGTTCGTCGACCGCAACGTCGGCCTGCGCAAGGTCTGGGCGGACGGCCGCTGGCAGGTCCGCTTCATCGCCATGGATCACGATGGGATGACCGTGAGCGGCCGCAAACACCGCTTCTATGACGCTCCGAAAAACGTGAATGCCTTTCTTCTCGATCAGACCCACATCCTCGGCGGCCTGATTCGCAAGCGATTCAAGACCGGCTCGGTCGGCGCGCTCAAAGCGATCTACCGCGTCTCTCCCGCCGTCGCCTCCGCCGGGCTGACCGAGTTTCGCGCGGCACTGCGCGACTCCTACGCGCAAATGCTCCGGGCCATGACCACCGACCCGCGTATCCGCGAGCTGTTTCATGAAGACTTCATCAACACGATCCGCGAATGGGACCGCGCCGTCGTCGATTTCGCCCGCAACGCCCGCGATGCGGAGTCGCGACGCCGATGGCGCCGCCGTACCCAAGCCCGCCTTAGCCGCCGCGGCCTGCCAATCGTGATCGCCAACCAGTACGTCGAGACGATCCTCAACTTCGCAGACGTCTGGCCGTGGTTTGCGGGGTTGTACGAGGCATCCGCGTAGTTCCGTGCATGGCCGGAAACCGTTCACCACAGAGACACTGAGAGCGCAGAGGTCTCCGTGTCCTCAGTGTCTCTGTGGTTACTGGCTTGAGTTCAGCAGATTAGAGACGGACTCATCTGCGTGATCTGCGGATGGCTCCTTTCCTGCAGTTTGAACAGTGTGTCACTCCCAAACCGCGTCACAGCTCTCCTCATCCTCGCCCTCGCCGCCACCGCCCAGGCGCGCGTCGTCAAACATAAAGTCGTTGCGCCGGTGTTCACGGCTGCGGCGGCCAATGACGCGACGAAAAAGCCGGTGCTCAGCTCCAGAAGCAAGTCCGGGTCGGCGGTGCTGCGGGCGCAGATCCTTCTCGACCGCGCGCACTACTCGCCGGGGGAGATCGACGGCCGATACGGCAGCACCATGCGCCTGGCGGTCACGGCGTTCAATCGGTCGCGGGGGATTCCGGGAGGGGCGAATGTCGTCGCCGCTACCTGGGATGCGCTCGACCGGGATGCGGCACCTGTCCTCGTTCCCTACACGATCGCGGCGGCGGATGTGGCCGGTCCGTTCCTTCCGATTCCGCCCGAGGCGGCGGACAAAGCCAAGCTTCCGGCACTCGGATATCAATCGCTCAGCGAGGAACTCGGGGAGAAGTTTCATGTCAGCCCGGCGCTGCTGCAGACGCTCAATCGCGGCGTCGCGCTCGACAAAGTCGGCGCGTCGATCCAGGTGCCGAACGTGGAGCGGCCGCCGCTGCCAAAGACGAGCGGGATGAGCATCCGCGTCAGCAAAAGCCGCACGACGGTGGAAGCAGTCGATGCCAAAGGCGTTGTGCTGGCCAGCTACCCGGCCACGATCGGCAGCGTCCACGATCCGCTCCCGATCGGGAAGTGGAAGATCAACGGCGTCGAGTGGAATCCGACCTTCCACTACAACCCTGACCTCTTCTGGGATGCGGAGCCTGGCGACAAGAAGGAGAAGCTGCCGGCCGGCCCGAACAATCCAGTCGGCGTCGTCTGGATCGATCTGTCGAAGCCGCACTACGGCATCCACGGAACTCCGGAGCCGTCGATGATCGGGAAGACGACGTCGCACGGCTGCATCCGCCTGACGAACTGGGACGCCCGCGAGCTGGCTACGCTGGTGACGCCGGGAATGCCCGCGGTGCTCGAGAAATGAGACTCATCAAGAAGATGTCCTTCACGCTGGCCGCACTCTGCGTGGTTGGCCTGACGTGGATCGCCTCAGGGACGACGCCGGATAAGAACGGACCGCAACAGCCCGTCCGCCCGGCATCGCGGACCTATGTCATCCCGGCGAATTCGATCATCGTTCCCTCTCTTCCCGGAGACGCTCCCCGTCCGCTGGCGATGCCGGTGGCTGGCATCGATCCGGGCAGCATCCGCGACAACTTCGACGAGATGCGCGGCGGCGCGACGCGGCGCCACGATGCGCTCGACATTCTGGCCCCGCGCGGCACGAGCGTCGTGGCCACAGACGACGGGACGGTGAAGAAGCTCTTCACCAGCGTGGCCGGCGGTCTCACCGTCTACGAGTTCGATCCCGACTCACGGTACTGCTACTACTACGCGCATCTCGACGCCTACGCCCCCGGCCTTCACGAAGGACAGTTGCTGCGCCGCGGCGATCTGATCGGCTATGTCGGCACGACCGGCAACGCTCCGAAAGACACGCCGCACCTGCACTTCGCCGTCATCCACCTCGATCCCGACAAGCGATGGTGGACCGGCACGGCGATCAACCCGTATCCGCTGCTCTACAAGCCGCGGTGATTCCGTCGACACGCCGGCGCCGGCCAGAACGGCCGGCGCCTTAACGGAATCGCTGTCTCTTAGAATCCGAACGAGTAGCCGAACTCGAGCTCGAACTCGTGCATCTTCAGCTCGATCTGCTGGCCGCCCGGCACTTCGAGCGGGTTCGGTCCGCGGACGCTCTTCGACGGCGCGTACATCACGGCCATGTTGAAGCGGCCGGGCGAGCGTTCCATCGCCTTGCTGAATCCGAGGGTGATGTGCTCCTGGACGACGCCAGGCGCGAGGATGTTGAACAGGACCTCGCTCTGCGGGATCGGTTGGTCGGCCTTCGAATAGCCGGCTCTCCACGTCCAAATCTCGTTGACCTTCCACTGCGCGCCGACCTTGTAGACGTTGATGTCTTTCCAGCCGAAGCCGGCGCCACTGTCGGCACCGAGCGGCGCGGTCACGAGGTTCGGAAGGAGAGCGTTGCCGATCGACGGGACG
>DATLWH010000631.1:0-10333 GCA_035576505.1 Thermoanaerobaculia bacterium
AGGATTCTTCGCCAGCGCCGCCACGAACAGACCGATTGCCGCCTCCCGGTTGCCGAGGCGCTGCTCCATATTCGCCCGGAAGATGCCGATGACATACGCCTTGTTGCCGGCCAGCGGCGCCAGCCGCATGAGCGTGGCGACGGCGCTTCGGGCCTGCTCCTCGTTCTGCACCTGGAACGAACCGGAGAGCGCCCGGACGTTCGCATCCTGGAGGATGGCTTCCGAGCGTTTCCTGAAGTCGGGCGGCATCTCGCCGTCGATCATCAACTGGCGTTCGATGTAGCCGAGCATCGCTTCCAGCGGCTTGCCCGCGTCGGCCGCCTCGTTCGCCGCGGAGAGGATGCGGCCGGCCTTCGCCGCGCGCGATTCCGGTGTCGAGGCCACGACTGCCGCCGCAGCCGCCGCGGCGCCGGGATTCTTCAGCGTCGTTTTCTCGAGGGCCGGCAGCACGTACGGCGCGTCGGGGGTCTTCTTCGTCGCCACCACCTCCAGCCGCTGTGCGTTGCCGAGCGCCGGATCGCTGTAACGAAGCCACTTCGGAATGCCGTCGAGCTTCTGCAGGTCCTTCAGGATCTGGGGATGGCCGCCGACGACGTACCGGACGTAGCGGATATAGAGGTCGCGGTCCGCGGCAGGGAGCGGCACCAGCTCGGTGGCGTAGGCGAAGAGCTCATTGCCCTGCCAGAGATAGCGCGTCTCGCCCTCTGCGCTCGTCCGCTCGATGCCCGACGCCCGCGCGGCATCGCGGCGGAGCGAGAGCTGGTGCTCGGCAATCGTCGCCGCCATCGGATTGGCCGCGCCCTTTCCCGCCTCCATGGCGCCCCCCGGCATCAGCCTGTTGGCCAGCTCCGCGTCCCGCCCGCTCAGCAGCGCGTACAGCGACTCTTCATCCAGGCGATGCGCGTTCGGTTCCACGCGGATGACGACGCGTTTCGCGAAGTCGTAGACGCCGCGATCGCTGTCGGTCGCCCACTCCACCCACCGCGTCCCGAGGGTCAGATGGATGGTCTGCTTCGCCGGCGATCCCTTGTCGTCGCCCGCCCGTTGCAATCCCGCCACCGGAACCGTCGTCCGCTCAGACCTGACGGTGAGCTCGACATTCGCCCGCGCGACAAACGGAGCGGCGAAGAGGACGGCGGCGATGATCGTTGTGCGAATGGACATGAAGCGAAGGATAACGTGACCGGCACGGTGGGCGGGTGTCCAGCCCGTCATCCTGAGACAGGTTGGACGACAGCCAAACCCTCGCCCGCACGCGAGGATCGCACACCTCATCCTTCGCTGAATCGACCGTCGATGTTCTCGCTCCCGTAACAGATCATGGCGTATGGTCGCCTGGCGATGAACGACCGCATCCCACGCTCGCTGCTGCTGATTCTCCGGCTGCATCTCGGGGTCATCCTGCTCATCACCGACCTCGGGAAGTTGTTTCGAGACGAGCCCTTCTCCAAGGAGATGCTCGATTTCGTCGGTTACTCTCTCCGCCGTCCCGGCTTCGGCGCCTACCATCAGTTTCTGCGCTCGGTCGTCGTGCCGCATGCCACGCTCTTCAGCGTGCTGGTGATGGCCGGCGAGCTCGTGGCCGGCATTCTTCTCCTGACCGGCACGATGACGCGCCTCGGCGCCGCCATCGCCATGCTCCTCTTCCTCAATTACATGTGGGCGAAAGGGCGCTGGTTCTGGTCGCCCGACAGCGAGGATGCCGCCGTCTTCTTCAGCGCGCTCGTCGTCCTCCTTGGCGCCGCGGGGCGCGTCTTCGGAGTCGACGCGATCCTCGCCAGACGCTGGCCGCGCGTTCTGCTCTGGTGACGCGAACGTCGCAAGCGAACGTCCAGACGCCGCGATAGCGGCAACGAAGAGGATAGCCAGGGGTGCGAGCGTTTTTTGCTAGCACCCCTGCCTGTGATGTCGATTGAATCCGTGCCGCGTCAGCGGCACTGGATCGACCTCCCAACTCTGTTAATCGAGCGCCCTTCTCCCCACCGCGTTTTTCAGCGGGGGGGAGAAGGTGCCGAAGGCGGATGAGGGGGCGTTGGAGCTTGCCGAACAGTGGACTTGTTTCATGAACGGGCGTGGGAAACTCATGAAAACAATTAACTTCAGCGCGAGCACCGCCCCCTCATCCGCCTTCGGCACCTTCTCCCCCGCTGAAAAACGCGGGGGAGAAGGACGCTCGACAAACACTATTTTTTGCGATTTCACTAGTTTCTAGTTTCAGTCTTTTCCCCCGCGTCTCCGTTCCGTCACCGCTCCCTGACGAGTGAGCGCGCCCTCGGTCGTAACCCTTTCAGAGATTCGATGAGGAGTTATGGCCATGAGGAGTAGCCGAGGTGTCACAAACCTGTTGTGCTGGCTCAGTGTGACTTTGTCACTGGCGGCGGCCGGCTGCCTTTCGTCCGATCCGGATAGGACGGCCGGACGTGCCATTGACGCCGCCAGAAACGGGAAGCTGAGTGACTTCCGGAGCCAGTTGACGGACAACGCGCGCCGCACGCTGGGAACGCAGCAGCAAATGGATGCCATCCGCCAGAAGCTCGCTCACTCCACGAACGTTTCCGTCGGGGAGGCAACCCTGATCGGGTCCGGGCAGAGCGATCGGGGAGCTGGCCGGATCGCCGACGTCCGCAGAACCTACGAGGCCATCGTCATCGGCGCACCGAAGAAGGGAGCGCCGATCCAGGCCATCTACAGGCTCTTCCTCAAATGCCTGATCTCCTACAACGTCTACCACCACGACGCCGTCTCCGATACCTGTACGACCACGATCGACGCAAACGGCATCCCTTGGACCAACTGCGTTGGCGCTTCGCCTGCCTACGATTCGCTCGACCTCGGCGAGTCGTGCCTGATCTCCGGGATCGAAGAGGCCCAGGCAGCCAGCACGGAATGAGTTAGACGAACACTAGGAGCTTCTCGCGGCAGAACGTTTGGCGCGCCACTGTTGGCCGAGCCTTGGGCAACCAACGCTGCCGGCCGTGCCGGCTACCGGAACAGCTCCGCCTCGACCTCGCGAGGCCGTGCCTGCCTCATGGCACCGAGCGTACCGCGGATGCGCTCGTCTTCCACCCGGGCGAAACGCGCCAGGCTCACCAGCTCCGGATCGGCCGCGTTGGGCGCCTGTGCGTGCTCGACGTAATCGAGCGCTTCTTCGGCAACGTCGAGCAGGATCGTGTTCGACGCATCGGTCAGCGTGCGCGCGGCCGAGAGGAAGTGAGGATCGTGCGGCCGGTTGGGATAATCGATCCGCGCCTCGAACAGCAGGCTGCGCAGGCGGTCCCACGTTGCCCCCTTGCCGTAGTTCCTCTCGGTAAAGGCCACCAGCGAGAAATCCCACAGCGCGTCGAGCCGTGGATCGAGAAACGTGTAGTCCGCTTCCAGAGCCGGCCCGGTCAGCCGTCCCGTGGCGCGCATCTCCTGCTCCATCGGCGTGCCGACGTAGGGGAGCGTGCGGCAGAAGCCCGCCACCGTGTAGCCTCCGGCGCAGAACTGGCGCAGGAAACGGAGGTTGTTGCGCACCGTGGAGATCGTGCTCCACGGCTCGAGAAGCATGAAGCCGAAGTCGAACGTCAGGTCGAAGCGGCGCAGTGTCTCGCCGGCGCGGAAATGGATCTCCGGCGTGATGTGCTTGTTCAGCGTCTTCAAGGCCTGAGGATCGCCGGCCTCCACGCCGAGGTAAACGTGAGACAGACCGGCCTCGATGAGCGGCGCCAGCGTCTCATCGCGAATCTCGTCCGAGCGGCAGGAGAGCTTGAACCGCATCTGCTGGTGGAGGCCCCGTTTGATCGTTTCCCCCGCCACGGTCAGCGCCCATTCGCGGGCATCGCGGCCGCCGGCCAGAAAATCGTCGTCCTGAAAAAGGATCAGGCGCACGCCGCGCTCGCGCACCAGGTACTCCATCTCGTCTACCACGCAGAGCGGATTCCGGCGGCGGCGGCCCTTGGTGCCGTTGCCTTCGTAGAACGTGATGATCGAACAGAATGAACATTTCCACGGGCAGCCGCGCGATGCCAGTACGGAGGCAGTGGGCAGCGGCTGGCGCCCGTAGTCGATGTCCCCGCGCTCGGGCCAGGGAAGGGAATCGAGATCGACCGCATCCTGGCGCGGCGGCGTGGTGCGCACGACGTCTTTGTCCCGCCAGGCGATGCCCTGGATCTCCTGCCACGGGCGGTTTTCCAGCACGGCGCCGGTCAACTCCACTAATGTGCGCTCCCCTTCGAAACGGACCACGCTGTCCAGCTCCGGGATGAGCTGGAGCAGTGTGTCGGGAGCAAACGAGGCGTAGTGGCCTCCCATGGTGAAGTGCGCTTCCACGCCGCCCGCGCGGAGGGCGCTGATGATCTGCCCGAAGTCAGGCGCCATGAACTGGAAGATCATGGAGAAGCCCACCACATCCGGCACCCACTGGCGGGCCGCGCGGAGCAGAGGGGCGGCGTCCGCACCGAAACTCTCGATGCGGACGTCGTGACCGGCCGCGCCGAGGCTGCTCGCCAGATAGCGCAGGCCGAGATTGTCCTGGTCCTGGAAACCGACGAGCAGCACCCGGGCGCGGCCGTTCATCACCGGCCTCCTTTATTGAGCTGTCCCTCGATCGTCGAGAGCGCGACCTTGCCGAGATCGATCGTGGTCTTCACCACCTGCGCGGCCCGTTTCAGCTCCGCCGGCTTCATGGAAGGGGCGTTCTCGATGAGATGCTGCAGATCGCCCTCTTTGGCCGTGAGCGAAGGCCTGGTCTGCTCGCGAAGGCTCTCGAGCAGTCTCTCGCGGATCCGGTCGTCGGGGGCAGGATCGGCGATATTGATGATGAAGTCCCAGAGCGACCCGTCCTGGATGGCTTTGACCAGGCCGAGAACCGGGACGGTGGCCAGGCTCGCGCTTCTGGCGTAGGTGGCCAGGAGGTAGGCGCTGCCGTGTTGGGCGACATGGAAGGGGCCGGCGGTGACATGGTCGTAATAGCCGGCGCTGCCGAAGCTTCCGCTGGTTCCGTCGTCTGTCTCCACGAACTCGCCGCTCGGGTCTCCTCCCGGGATGAGCTGGAGCCAGCCGGCGAAATCGAGGCTGGCGAATGGATCCTTGGCCACGATGTCGATGGCACCGTTGGCGGTGCTGACCAGATGGCTGTCGCCGTCAGCGGGCCAGGCCCCCGGCGGGAACGTGCTGGCCGGGCCGTTGATCGGAGTGTCGGCGCTGATCGGCGCGTCGCCGCTGATACTGAAGGCGTCTGCCCGCACGCGGTCGCTCCCCGGGCCTCCGCCCGGAGGGCCGTACCAGCGTGTGGCCGTCCAGGTACCCCATCCCAGCACGTTGAAATTCCACCGTACGCGCCGTTTGGAAGTGACGTGGCGGCCGGTGTTCCAGAAGAGGAACTCGTAGTTGGTGACGCCGTCGGGCGTGGCGAATGGCGTGGCGTTGCGCGTGAAGTGCGAAGGCCCTCCCAGGAGATTGGAATCGGTCCCGAGGTCGATCTCGGCACCGGTGGGCAGGAATCTGGCGATCGTTCTGAATTCATCCATGGTTTTTCCTCACTGTTTGGTAGTTGACCGGGGTTCATTTGGGTAGTGAGAGGAGGGGGGCAAACGTTTCAGGCGATGAATGGACTCGCGGAGACCGTTAACGACCTCGCCGAGACAGTTAACTACCTCGTGGGCGTGGAAGTCGTACATGGCACATCAGATCGGGCGTGGCGTCATCTGGCAACGCTACTTCGACCGGATCATTCGTGATGCTCACGATTTTCAGACGACGCGCAGCTACGTACTCAACAATCCGTTCAAAGCCGGATTGCAAGGGTGGAAGTGGGTGGGCTATGCCGGGTAGGGTCGGAGCGCTGGCTCTCGGAGCGCTGGCGTCTCGCCGGCTGGCTCGGCGGCGTCTCGCCGCCGAGTGTGCGCAGCTTCCGCAACACGATCGTGATCCACCGCCCCTCCCGCCGTAATCGGTCAGTCCCCTCGCGGCGCCGAGACGGCGCCTCGCCAGCCGGCGAGGACGCCAGCGCTCCGGCCGCGAGCGCAAGCGGTTAGAAACAAATGCGCGGGCGCGCCTTCGGACGCGCCCGCGCGGGGGCTTACTGCACGCTACCGCTTCGTAACTACTTCGGCGGTGTCACGGGTGACGGCTCCGAAGGAACCGGTGCCGGCGCCGGGGCCGGCTCGGACTTGGCCTTCCGGGTCCGTCCGAGGGCGCGGCGCATGTCTGCGACATGCGGAGCGAGATCGGCCGTCTCCGGACGCTTGGCCAGAGCTTTCGCCAGAGCGTAGGTGGTGAGCGCCTGCCCACCAGCCCGGCTCTTTGCCGCGATGATGCTGTGCCGAATGAACTGAGCCAATGCTTCCAGCTCATCAGCCAGCGGCCCGTACGCCTCGGCAAAGCTCATCAGGTCGCGAGTCTGCGCCGGATCAGCATCACCTCCACGGACGAGCGGCAGGCTGTTCTTCACAGCAGACGCGGACAACTCGACAAACTCCGGAGGAACCGAAGCGTTGAAAAGCAGGCGCAGCGTTTCCTTCGATGAAGTCGGGACAGCGAAATTCGGAATCTGCTGGCGCATGGCACGGGTCTGATCGACCAGCGCCTGCGCAGCATCAGTGTGAGAAACCGGCGACGCCGTCGCCGGGATGTCATTTTGCGTAGACATGGTTAGGGTTCTCCCTTTCGTTTTGAATTTTCCGCTCACGTACTGCGTCAAACTGCAGTCGCGAGAAAGGGAGGAGCACGCCCTCGGCAACACTTTCTCGCCGCGTCTTCAATGGTCGCGGGCGAGGACTTGCGACGACGAATGCGTAATGAAGGAGCATCCTCGAACGGCAGGATGATCCCCGGCGGAGGAGCGATGATGGCCGGGCGCTCGTCGGCAACGTATCCGGAGCGCTCCAGCAGCAGCGCGTTGGCTACCGCTACGTCGAGCAGGATGGTGGCCAGGTTCAGATCACCCGCCGCATCCAGCATCCTCTGCGCGTCCTCGGCCAGCCGCTCCGGGACGAATGTATCGAACGTTTCAATATGCGCGAGGGAGGCATTGGTCTCCTGCATGGCATACGTGGCGCGATCGAGTAGGTCTGCGGCATCGATGAGCAAGCGCGAGGCACGCTGCAGTTGCCGCGCGGCCCAGAGCGGACGGCGCTTTCCCATAGCCCTGGCCGCAGCGATGGCCGCGCGCGCCGAGGAGATCATGCGCTGTGACGATCCGACGGCCCGATGCAGGCCACGCAGCGGCCCGTACCACGGCAGCCACTTCCGCGCTTCGCGCAGCCAGAACCTCGCCGGCCGCGAAAAGATCGCGGTCGTACGAGGATCGGGTCGAGTGCCAAGGTAGTTCAAGTGGTGTGTGTCTCCTTCACCTCTATTAGACGTTCGAGCCCGCCAAAACGTAACGGGCCTCAATGTTTCGGGACGGTAACGATCTCGTTACGGCAACGCCTTTGATGAACTCTATATGTGAGGCAGAAACACCTACAACGGTTACGTAACGGTTATGACATTCTTATCGCTCGTTAGCCCATGTGCCTGAGGAAGTTTGATGAAGCCGGCATCAACGCATCAACGCTATCGACGCTGACCGCAACGTTAACGACGGCGACGGTAACGTCAACGACGACGCCCGCAACGTTGTGGCGGGTCGTCCGTAACGTTATCGACGCCGACCGTAACGATGTGGAGGGTCGACCGTAACGATGTGGAGGGTCGACCGTAACGATGTGGAGGGTCGACCGTAACGATGTGGAAGGGTGACCGTAACGATGTGGAGGGTCGACCGTAACGATGTGGAAGGTCGACCGTAACGTTGTGGAGGGTCAACCGTAACGATGTGGAGAGCCCACCATAACGATGTGGAAGTGTGACCGCAACGATGTGGAGGGTCGATTGCAACGATGAGAAGCGCATCGATGGCCAGCCTGTTTGCATTCCTCTGCGCTCTCAGTGCCTCTGCGGTGAATGCGGCACGTACGACGAGCTGCACCCGGCCGGCCTGAACTCCGTCCTCCTGCCGGCGGTCTTCGACGCGTCAGTCTTGTTTCGTTCCTGCCAACGCGATCAGACCGTCCGCGAGCGAGCCGCGCCACCAGTAGTAGTCGTGGCCGCCGTCGAACTCCTTGTACGTGACCGGGTAGCCTTTGAGGAGAAGCACGTCCCGCAGCTCGCGATTGGTCCCTAACATCGAACCGGCCGAGTCGAACCGGCCGATCTCGATGTAGAACCTGATCGGCAGGCGCTTGCTCTTCCTGAGATCAAGAATGAGGTCTCCCGCCCACTCGGCTCCAGAAATTCATCGAGAGCGGAGTCCCATAGCGCCTCGCGGTTACGACGCGTCCGACGCTGCCGGGGGCGGCCACACGCCGATCCGCTGCCGCAACGCTACGATCTTGCCAAGATGATAGGCGTTATGTACCGCTACACTGTTCAGCTCGTCGGCCATGGTCAGGCCCGGCTGTACCTCGAGCGCCAACCGCTCAGGCGCCTGCCCCATCGCTGCCGCAGTCCGAGCGCCGTCCAGGAACACTCGCACCAGGTCGTGCCATTGGTGCTCGTGCTCCGGCGCCCCGCTCGGGTACACGTCGCCGGCTGGCTGGCCCGGCTCGATGATGCTCTGCTGGTATGCCACAACGTGCCACAGCTCCTCGTAGATCGAGTGCGACGCGCCCTCCGGACATCGCGTGACCTGCTCGAGCGTCAGCCCGGACAGCAGGTGGGCTCTGGCGGGAAACTCGCCGACCAGAAACAGATGTTCCAGGATAGGTACCGGCATCGCTCCGTTTCTCCGTAGGTTCGTCACTGCGACACGGTAGCCGCGCAACTTGATCTTGAGCCCCCGCCGCCCATGAGAAAAGGCCGCCGTGACGGATATCTGGCGAAGGGCTCGTGACGGTTCTGATCGTAACACGCGCCTGTCCAACGGGTTGGCTCTTAAGGCGTGAATGAGCTATAGCGGACATAGAAACACTTTCCGCCGGTTCATGAAGATAGCCACAGCTCGGCAAGAGCCAAAGCCCCCTCATCCGCCTGTCGGCACCTTCTCCCCCAGCTGAAAAGCGCTGGGGGAGAAGGCTCTCGACGGGGTACAGGGTGCCGACGATTCCAGTCTAGTTGAGGGCTAGTTGGGCGGCCGGAGTATGGCCGGCTTGAGGACTTCGGCGAGCCGGGCCCAGGGCACCGTGCTCTCGAGAATGCAATGGCCGAATGCCCAATGACTGTAGGTGATGACCAGGCCCGCCTTCGAGAAATAGAAGCCGGCATACTTCTCGGTTTCCTTCGCCAGTTGCCCGGCAAACCACTCTTTCGCTCCCGGTTGGTCGTACCCGCAAATTTCGTCCATCTGACGTTGCAGATCGGCACGAACGAGTTTCCATAGTCTTGTGCCAGCAGGCCCGCTCAGGAGGACATCGTTCAGCTCGATCTCACGGAGATCGTGCCGCGTGATCTCCAGGTTGATCCCAAAGGGTTCCCCGTCCGGATGGGCGCCGCTATCCCACCCGCTGCCGCAATTGAAGCTGATGAAGTTGCCTCTCGCGTAAGGGGCCTGGCACGAAGCGTCAAAATGGAACCTGCGGCCCTGTTCGCCTTTACACGTTACGCCGCCGGCCTGCTCGTCGTCATATTGGGCAGCCTCGCGCAGACGTTGCTCCATGAAATGGTTCAGACGGTCAGTGAGGCGCTGATCTCCGAAAGAACACGACGTGAACCCGGCAGAGTGCTCCGTCACCTGGCAATCGTCCTCTACCGCGACCTGCACCGGCAGCGATACCGGATGGCAGGCGCGCGCCACGAGGTGGATCGCCGCGAGCAGTTCAAGCACCATGTCCGGCCCCCCAATATCCGCACGCGACGAACATCACGAAAGCAGCAAAAAGGCTTCGCATTTCGCGACGAGCCTAAGGCTGCGATTGCGGCGTAACAAGTGTCCGTTCGAAGACTTCACCGCATCGTCACGGTCCTGGACCGGGTGAATACTGCCGTGGTGCCTGTTCTCTTTGTCCGTTAACCGGTGATGTCGCGCTTCGTGCTCAGCGACCGGCTACCATCCACCCACGCCTCCGGCGTACGGGTTCGCTCGACGAAACTGTAAACTTCCTGATCGATGAGCCCGTCACCGCGGATGGAAATCGGACGGACGCTGGTTCTCCATGGCATTCAACTCGTACCATCCACTTCTCGAACCTCGGAACGACTACCTATGCGCAAAATCCTTCTCGCTGTCACGGCCTTCGCTCTGATCACTCCGGTCCTTCCTCTGCGTGCCACCTGCGGAGGCGGCGGCGGGGGTGGGATGGGCGGCACGATGCCGCGCAACTCGATGAGCTCGATGGGCGGGCCAACCAGCCAGCCGCAGCCCGAGGCTTAT
>DATLWH010000632.1:0-2241 GCA_035576505.1 Thermoanaerobaculia bacterium
GTGGTCCTTGTTGTTGGTGAAGTCGAGCCGGAATTTGAGATGCGAGTCGAAGGAGAAGACCGCCACGCGGTCCTCGGGGTCGAGCCAGTCCAGCCAGTCGTCCGCGCTGACGACCTGCTGCATCTGCCCGGCGACGCGGGAGCTGTTGCGCGCGAAATCGGTCTGATAGAAGAAGATGAGCAGCCTCCCGCGAGGGGCGGGCTGATCGAGCGATGTGTTGACGTCGGCGATATTGGCGTCGATGCTGGCCAGCTCCCGGGCCGCGGCGGTTTCTGGGATCCATTCGGCCGACTCGACGCTGGCCGGCTTTCCGTCGACGCGGACGCGGAAGTCAGATGCCTTGAGGCCGGTGATGGGATTGCCGCGGTCATCCGTGACGCGGGTGTCGACGAGGATGCGCTCGACGGTGATCTGTTCCTGGACCTGGGCGGTGAGCGGGGCTGCCAACAGCACGAGCGCGGCGAGGTGGAACCACATTCACCGAGTCTACATCTGCGTTCATCTGTGTCATCTGCGGATGAACATTTTTATCCGCAGATGACGCAGATGTACGCAGATCGTTCACAACTACAATCTGCGGATGCGCAAGCTCGTTTTCGTCACCGCGTTGTTGCTGCTGACCACCTCCGCCTTCGCCGCGCCGTTCGACGAGATGTTTCTCGACCGGACGATGCGGGTGAACTACTTCCACACCGGGAACCACGGCGAGGAGATCATCGCTCTCGATTCGGTCGTTTCCGACGGTCCCTGGCCGGGCAGCCGCACGCGCCTGATCGATACGCTGAACCTCGGCAATTACTACTTCGAGGTCATCGACCGCGACACGAATCAGGCCATCTACACGCGCGGCTTCGCCTCGGTTTTCGGCGAGTGGCAGACGACGGACGAGGCCAACCAGCGCGCGGGGACGTTCGCCGAGTCGGTGCGGTTCCCGTGGCCGAAGCATCCGGTACAACTGGTCATCAAGAAGCGCGACGCGAACGGCGCCTTCCAGCAGCTCTGGTCGACGCTGATCGATCCGTCGTCGCGCTTCGTCAATCCCTCCGAGCGCAAGCCAGCCGGGCATGTCTGGAACGTGATCGAGAACGGGCCGCCGTCGGAGAAAGTGGACATCCTGGTCATCGGCGAGGGCTACACCGAGAGCGAGCTGCCGAAGTTTCACAAGGATGTGGCGCGGATGATCGGCAAGCTGTTCGACACCGAGCCGTTCAAGAGCCGGCGCAAGGATTTCAACGTGCGCGCGCTCGATCTGGCCGAGCCGGCCAGCGGCGTGCACCGCCCGCGAACGAGCGACAACCGCCGCACCATGACCGGCGTGCAGTACAACATCTTTGATTCCGAGCGTTACGTGCTGACGCTCGACGATCACCGCATGCGCGATGTGGCGTCGTCCGCTCCGTATGACTTCATCGAGATCCTGGTCAACGAGAAGCAGTACGGCGGCGGCGGGATCTTCAACGACCAGGCCACCGCATGCGTCGACAGCGCGTTCGCGGAGTACGTGTTCGTCCACGAGTTCGGCCACCATTTCGCCGCTTTGGCGGACGAGTACTACACGTCGCCGGTGTCGTACACGACCAGCGGCAGCAGCGAGCATCCGGAACCGTGGGAGCCGAATGTGACGGCGCTGCACGATCCGGCGAAGGCGAAATGGCACGATCTGGTGGAGTCGTCGACGCCGTTGCCGACGCCTTGGGACAAGGAGGCATTCGAGAAGCACAGCCTGGCCATTCAGAAGGAGCGTGCCCGCCTTCGCGCCACGAACGCGCCGGAGTCGGAGATGGACAAGCTCTTCACCGACGAGCGCGCCTGGGAGACGCAATTCCTCGGCGGCCAGAAGTTCGCTGGCAAGGTGGGGGCGTTCGAAGGGGCGGCCTACGAGCCGCGCGGCCTCTACCGGCCGGAGCTCGATTGCATCATGTTCACGCGGGATGAGGTGGGATTCTGCAGGGTGTGCCGGAAGGCGATCGAGAGGATCATCGACGCGTATTCAAGGTGAGGACCGGAGCGCTGGCGTCTCGCCGGCTGGCTCGGCGGCGTCTCGCCGCTGAGGGTTACCAACGAACATTTCGGTGAGCCGGTCGCGGGGGCGAGACGCCCCCGGGCCAGCGTGTGCCGAGCATGCTCGACAGCTCGGAAGTGAAAGTCTTCCACCCAACCTGATGGAGGTGAAGGGTTAGCGAAGCGCAAGGAGGAAGCCGTGAGGCCAGTCTGAAAGAAGCGTGGAGCAAAAGTGCGGCC
>DATLWH010000633.1:0-8491 GCA_035576505.1 Thermoanaerobaculia bacterium
ATCACGCTCGATTACGAGGCATCCGGCGAAGGCGGGCGGCGCGGCGACGCCAAGTACGCCGTCGTCGGCGAAGGCCCTATCGCCGATGCGGTGCGCCGGGCCATGCCGGAGGCGTACATCGTGGGCACCCTCGGCGAGGCGCTCGACCGTTCGAAGGAGCGCCCGAGCGCGACGTTCGTGACGCTGGAAGGCGACATCGTCCGCGGGCCGCCAGTCATCGGCGGCAAGTCGGAGAATGCCACGCCGGGCGTTTTCTCATTGAAGAGACAACTCTCCGATCTGGAAGCACTCCTTGGCAGCGAGGAGACGCGCGCCAGCGGCATCGCCACGCAGTTGCAGACGATCGAGGAGGAGCTGCGCGCCGCCGATGACGCGCGCATCCTCGCCGAAGAGCGCGCCCGTGCCGCCGAGCAGGAGCTGCGCGAACGCCGCAGCAACCGTGAGCGCGCCAATCAGGAGCTCGACCGCTTCGAGCGCGACCTGGCCGTCGCTTCCGAGGAACAGACGCTGTACGCCGAGGAGAAGGAGCAGCTCCTGGCGCGAAAGAACGCCGCCATCGCCGGCCTGCAACAGCTCGAGCAGCAGGAGAGCGACTGCCAGGAGCAGATCCGGCAGGAGGAAGAGGAGCTGGCCAGCCTCCGCTCGACCTTCGAGCAGGTTACGGAAGCGGCGTCGAAGGCACGCGTCGACGTCGAGGCATCCGCCGGCAACGTCAACGCCATCCAGCGCGAGCACGAGAATCTCTCGCGCATCGTCATCTCCCTCGGCGCACGCGCCACGCAGCTCCAGCAGGAGATCGAGTCGCTTGCGAGAAAGCAGGAAGAGACGGAAGCGGCCGTGGAGCGTTCGCGCGGCCAGCTCGACGAGTCGCTGAAGAAACTGCACGACCTGAGCGAGATGCGCGTCGGTCTGGAAGCGGACGTGGCGGACCTCGAGGGGCGCGTCGAAGAGCTGGAGACGCGCGCGGTGGCATCGCGCGAGCTCTGGAACACGGCCAAGGATTCGCTCTTCGAATCGGAGCGCCGCCGCGACCGGGGCAGATCGGCCTTCGACTTGCTGCGCGAGCAGATCGCGCTCGACCTTCACGCCGGCATCGATGCTCTGGCCGAAGTCGAGCCGCCCGCGGACGACGACGGCCGCGCCGCGCTGGAAGTGGAAGTGGCGAAGCTGTCGGACCAGATCGAGAAGATCGGTCCCGTCAACGTGCTGGCCATCGACGAGCACTCCGAGCTGGAGCAGCGCGAGTCGTTCCTGCGCACGCAGCGCGATGACCTCGTGCAAGCCATCGAGTCGCTGCGCAGCACGATCCGAAAGATCAACCTGACCTCACGCGAGCTTTTCCGCGACGCATTCAACAGCATCAACGAGTTCTTCACGGAGATCTTCATCTCGCTCTTTGGCGGCGGCACGGCCAGGATGCAACTGCTGGACGAGGAAGACGTCCTGGAGAGCGGCATCGAGCTGGTGGCGCAACCGCCGGGCAAGAAGAACCAGTCGATCGCCCTACTCTCGGGCGGCGAGCGCGCACTGACCGCTCTGGCGCTTCTCTTCGCCATCTTCCGCTACAAGCCCTCGCCCTTCTGCATCCTCGACGAGGTCGACGCGCCGCTCGATGAGGTCAACAACGAGCGCTTCGTCCGCCTCGTACGCGACATGTCGCGCGACACGCAGTTCATCGTCATCACGCATTCGCGCCGGACGATGGAAGCCGCCGATGTGCTCTACGGCGTGACGATGGAAGAAGCGGGATGTTCGCGGCTGGTGTCGGTGAATTTCGCTGAGGTGGAGGCTTAAGTCTACTTCGCCGGTGGATCGACCCACATCGTGACGAGCCTAATTTCCACCGCTTCGAACGGTTCGGCGCGAACGACGTCATCACCGCCGTAATTGCCGGCCAGCATCCATCGGTCGCTCTCTAAGCGCAGCACTTCCAGCGTTCGAGCGATCGGATCGATCAGCCAAACGTACTGAACACCGTGTCTGGCGTACACCGGGAGCTTCGTGACTCGATCAAATCGCGCAGTGCTTGGCGATTGCACTTCACAAACCCAATCGGGGACTACGCCGATCGTCGCGGTGTCAGGCAACATCGGGAGACGTTCGCGACGCCAACCGGAAATGTCAGGGACCAGGGTCTGCTCTCCGAGTTTCAACTCAGGTTCGACGAGAATCCACCATCCGCCGGGGCCGCCGATTCCCCTCTGAAACGCATATTGCAGGTCTGCGTTAAGTGAGGAGGTAACGTTCGCGTGCCGGGGCGCCGGACGAGGCGTTGTGTACAACTCCCCATCGATCAACTCTGCAACGAGATGATCCGGGACCTTCAGTAGATCCTCATACGTCGCACGGCGGAGAGCCAGTTCCGTCATTCGCGGAATGATACCTCGGTCGTCATCACACTTCTCAGCGCCACCATCGCGAGGATCATCCCGATGGCAGCAGACGCCAGCACGTCGCTCGTCCAATGGCGGAAGGCGAGCACGCGCGAGACCGCGACGGATAGCGCGAGGAGGAACGCGGCGATGCGCATCGATCGCGACGGAGACGAGAGCATCAGCACGCCGGCCAGGGCGAAGGCGCCGACCGTATGGCCGCTGGGAAATGACGTGGCGGCGGCGCGGGCGTGCTGAAAAGGGCCGAGCCAGAGCTCGGGGCGGGTGCGGCCGGCGGTGAACTTGACGATCTGTACGGCGATGCCCGCGGCGGCGCCGGCCATGGCCATCGCCACCGCCTGGGCGATCCAGTGGTGGTGACGGTAGACGACACCGGCGATGAGGAAGAAGAGGATGACCATGGCCGGGTTCATGCCGCCGCCGAAGCGGTTGGCGAGGCGGATGACATCCTGCACGTCCGCCGATTGCACGCGCTCGGCCCAGGCCGTGATCGGGGCGTCGGCGAATCGCCAGACGAGGGCGGTGACGATCGCGGCGCAGACAAAGGCAATCGCATCGGTCCAGCGGAAGCGCACGCGCGTGGCGCGTACGAGCGCCCACGCCTGGCCGAAGTCGGAGGGTTTGTAGGCATCGCTGGGATGAAGGAGGGCCAGCGCGAACAGGCCGGCGATGCACCAGAAGGCGACGTCCCACGCCGGCGCCTCGCGTCCTAAGAACGAGAGATCGTCGACGGCGAGACGCGCGTGGCAGCAGAGCTGATTGATCGCGATCGCCGGCGCCGGCCAGAAGACCGATAGCGCCAGCAGGACGACGAACGCCGCGGCGGCGAAGCGGCGCTTAGCGTCGATAGACATAGAACCACTTTCCGATCATGCGGACGGTGTCGACCACGCGGTATCCGGACAACTGCGGAGCGATCTCGCCCGCGTGCGCGCGGGCAGCCACAATCACAGTTGGTGACGACAGCGCCAGCGTGTAAGGCGTAGCGTACGTGACAAGCTCGAACCTGGGCGGGAGATCGCGCGTCCAGAGATAGGGAGCCGCGTAGAGGGCGATTTGCTCAGGCGGGACGTTCTGCTGCTCCAGCGCGACGACGAGCGGGCGGGTGGAGGCCAGATCGTTCACGACCGGCATCAGCACGATGGCGATGAAGATCATCGAGACGATCGGTACGAGTCCGGCGGCGATCGTCGATGTGATCAGCGAGGCGCGCAGGGCGATGACGAAGGCGATGATTGCGGCGACGGCGGTGACGATGCAGAACATCTTCACGGCCGGGAGCTGAACGAGCGCCGCTTCCGGACCTTTGATACGACTCGGAGGGATGAAGAGCCCAACGATGCCGATTACCGCCATCAGCGCGATGGCGATCAGATTGGCGGCGCGCGCAAATCGACCGTTGGTACTGACGTACTTCGCGATCAACAGCGCCAACGGCGGAATCATGGCCATCATGTAGACATCGAGCTTGCTGCTCATCACCGAGTACGGCACGAGCACCGCGAGGATCCAGTTGATGAGGAAGCGCTCCGTGCGCCACAGGGCGACGACGGCAGCAACGGAAAGAAGAAACCACGGGAAGAGCGTGGCGGGCAGATGGATGATGTAGAACCACGGCGGGGCGTTATGAACCCAGGAGGCGACGGCGCGGCCGACGGTTTGTTTGACGATGACCTCGCGCGTGTAAGCGCTCCCACCCAGGATCATGGCCGGGACGAACCAGAGCAGAGGAATCACCGTCATCGCCAGGATGGCCGGGAGGTAGTTGCCGCGCGGTACGCGTTTGCGCCGCCCCCATTCGAGCGCGAAGAGAACGATCGCCATCACCGGCGCCATGGGACCTTTGACGAGAATGGCCACACCGATGGCGGTGCCGCACCAGAGAAGTGCACGGAAATCGTCGCGGTCGAAAAAACGCTCGAGCTGCCAGAGCGCGAGAACGATCAGGGCGGTGAAGCTGACATCCATCCGCGCAGACTGCGCCGAGGACCAGATCATCAGAGATGAACCGCAGACGAAGGCCGCCAGCGGACCTCCGATCTTCCACATCAGCCAGAGCAGAAACACGAACGCGGCCAGCGACGGCAGGACGAAGGCCCACATCGAATAGACGCCGAGCGGGAAGGTGAGAATGTCGATGAGCCAGAAATGGATGGGCGGCTTGTGCGTGAACGGCATGCCGTTCAGCGTCGGCAGGAAGAACGCATGCGTCGCGCGCATCTCGCGGACGACCTGACCGTACTTGGTCTCGTCGCCGACGAAGAGATCGCGGCGCAGCGGGGTGATGAGCGCCGAGGCGACGAGCAAGACGACAGCGGCGATGACGATGGGACGCGGCATGCGCTGAGTAGATTAGTAGATTAGTGGATGAGTCGATCAGTGGGTTAGTCGATCAGTGGCTGTGACTCTCATCCACTAATCCACTAATCCACTTCTTCAACCAAACAAAAAAAGGCCGCGGTACATCCCGCGGCCTCTTTCGTTGATCAGGTGCGTCGTCGTTTTCCGCTACGCCATGGCGTTTGAGCTCTCGTAGGAGCGGATCCGGGCGGCCATCTGGTCCTTCAACTGGAGTTTTCGCTTCTTCAACGTCTTCTCTTCGAGCTCCTCGTCGATCGAAACCTCATTCTTGGTTGTGAGCTCGCCGAGGCGTGACTCGCACGCGTGGTGCTCATCAAGCCATTTGCGGAACTCTTCGTCTTCGGTGCTGAGAATCCGTTGAATGTCAGCGATTTGATTCGACATCCTCTATCCTCCTTCGAAGTACCTTCGCTGTAAATTGTAGCACTGCGCGGGCCATCTTTCGATCACGCTAAGTGGCGCATTTACATATGGTTGGGGCTGCAAAGACACGTTCCCTACCAACGGCTTCCTCTTTGCATTACCATCGCCCGGATGCGGAGAGTGCCGTTTGCGCCGGAGGGATGGCTGTTCCTCATCCCAGTCCTCGTCCTCACGGCGGTGGCGCTGCTGATCCAGTGGACGGTGGCCGCGATCGTCCTCGGCCTGCTTTGCATCTTCCTCATCAACTTCTTTCGCGATCCCCACCGGCTCGGGTCGGAGCATCACGTCGATGTCCTCTCCCCCGCCGACGGCACCGTCGTGCAGATCAAAGACATCCCCGACGGCGACATCTGGCCGGGCCTGACCAAACAGGTCAGCATCTTCATGTCAGTGTTCGACGTCCACGTCAACCGCGCTCCGATCAGCGGCCGGATCATTCACTACCGGTACAACTCAGGGAAGAAGATCGCCGCCTTCGCGGAGAAGTCGTCGATCGAGAACGAGCAGAACATCATCGTCGTCGAGGACTCGCACGGCGCGACGCTGGCGTTCAAACAGATCGCCGGCCTCCTGGCGCGGCGTATCGTGTTCGACAAGAAAGAAGGCGACGAGGTCGTGCGCGGCGAGCGCGTGGGCATGATCAAGTTCGGCTCACGCGTCGACATGTTCTTCCCCGCCGATGCCGTGATCAAGGTCGGGATGCGCGACAAGGTGAAGGTCGGCCTGACCATCGTGGCCGAGCTCGGGGCGAAGTGATGCGGCGGCCGGACGTCCGCAAGAACCTCCGCCGCGGCGTTTACATCGTCCCGACGCTGTTCACGATGCTGAACATCTTCTTCGGTTTCCGTTCGATCGTGAACAGCATGCGCGCCGCCCAGGCCATCACGGCCGGGCACATCAGTCTGGCCATTCACTCGTTCGAGATCGCCTGCGTCTCGCTGCTGATCGCGGCAATCTTCGACACCTTCGACGGACTGGTGGCCCGCCAGCTCGGCGCCACGAGCGAGTTCGGGAAGGAATACGACTCGCTGGCTGATGTCGTGACCTTCGGCTGTGCTCCGGCAGTTCTGGTCTACGCCTGGGGACTGGAACCCCTCGGCAAGCTGGGCATGGGGATCGCCTTCCTCTTCCTCGTCAGCGTCTCGTTGCGCCTGGCCCGCTTCAACGTGATGTCGGGTAAATCGGACTATCGCTACTTCGTCGGCCTGCCCAGTCCGGCCGGGGCGCTCACGATCGCGGCGATCATCTATTACGCGCCGGCCCCCGTCGTCGCTACGCGATTCGCCATCGTCATCCTCATCCTGACGGCGTGTACGGCCTTCGCCATGGTGTCGCCGATCCGCTGGCGCGCGCAGAAGGGGATCAACTTTCAGAAGGGACGCTCGCTGATGTATGTGGTCGTGCTGGCGGCCATCGTTGCCGTCGGCTTCGCCTGGCCGCGTCCGTTCGGCCTCGGCCTGGCCATCGCGTATCTCGCTTCGGGTCCGATGATGCGGCTGTGGTCGATCGCATTTCCCTCGCGCAAAGCGGATGACGTGTTACAAAGCGCGCCGCAATGATCGATTCGAAATCCGCCGCCGGCTATCGCCTCGGCATCGTGAACCCTCTGACGCTGGTCGGAACAGAGATCCAGTCCATCCTGCGCGAGCGGTCGTTTCCGTTCGCCAGAGTCGTCCTGCTCGACAGCACCGGCCAGGCCACCGGGGCTTTGACCGAGATCGGCGACGAGCCAGCCGTCGTGCTGGCCGTTTCCGACGACGAGCTCGAAGACTGCGACGTCGTTTTCTTCTGCGGTCCCGCCGCCGGGAACGAGGAGTGGATCCAGCGCTTCGACAAAGACAACTTCATCGCCATCGACCTCTCGCAGACCTCCACCGCGGTCGAGGGAACGCTCGCTGTGGCCGGCGTGAATCTCGAGGAGATCGGAAGCGGTGATCGACTGCTCGTCTCGCCTCATCCGGTGGCGATTCCGATCGCGATCATCCTTCGTCAGATCGAGTTTCTCGGCCGTGTGGAACTGTGTGCCGCCACGGTCGTCCAGCCGGCGTCGACGTTCGAACAGACCGGCATCGAGGAGCTGGCCAGGCAGACCATCAGCGTCCTGAACATCCAGAGCGTGCCTCAGGAGGTCTTCGGCCGGCAGCTCGCCTTCAATCTCTACCCGGCAGCGGAGCGGAACGAGGAGCTCATCACCGCGCAGATCCGCTCCCTCACCGATCCCGACACACAGCTCACGCTTCTCATGACGCAGGGCACGATCTTTCACAGCCACACCTTCTCGCTCTTCGTGAAGACGAAAGAGGATTTCGACGTCGAACGGATCACGGCCTCGCTTCGCGCGAACCCCGCCATTGCGTTCGCCGAGGGCGACCAGGTATTCGGGACGATCGACGCGGCGGGGAAAGACGAGGTGCTGATCGCCGAAGTGCGGGCGGACGCGTCGATCCGCGGCGGCTTCTGGGTGTGGGCCGTCTGCGATAATCTCCGCCGCGGCTCCGCGCTGAACGCCGTCCTCGTCGCCGAGAGAGTGCTGTTTGGGAGCGGAGTGACGAACTAGTAGATCAGTGGATCAGTAGATTAGTGGATCAGTAGATCAGCCAGCCGCGAGCTCTAATCGACTAATCCACTAATCGACTAATCCACTAATCCACTGATCCACGAAAGGAACACACATGCAAGACTTCTACGAACCGAAAGTCGGCGATATGGCGCCCGACTTCAAGCTCCCCTCGACGCGCGGCAAAGACATGACGCTGAAAGAGAATCGCGGCAAGGACGTGATCCTCTACTTCTATCCGAAAGACGACACCCCCGGGTGCACCGCCGAGGCCTGCTCGTTCCGCGATCACGAATCGGACATCTCCAAGGCCCAGGCGGTCGTCCTCGGTGTCTCGGCGGACTCCATCGAAAGCCATCAGAAGTTCCGTGGCAAGTACGATCTGAACTTCCCCCTGCTCTCCGACGCGACTGCCGACATCGCCAAGATGTATGGCGTCTGGAAAGAGAAGAACATGTACGGCAAGCGCTATTGGGGCATCGCGCGCACGACCTTCTGGATCGGCCCGGATGGGCGGATCAAGAAAATCTGGAAGAAGGTCGACACGAAGAAGCATGCCGAGGATGTGCTGGCAGAGCTGAACGGCCCGCGGTAGCGCGGTTGCGAGGTCTCCCGGCATGGAACCTCGCGACCGCATCGTGCGTCCAATAAACGATCTCCGCTCCTTGTGAGTAGAGATTGTTAGAACGCACGAACGATGACCGCCGAGGCGCTATTGACGGATGATGTTCTCAACCCCGCGGCCGCAAGACCGCGA
>DATLWH010000634.1:0-2176 GCA_035576505.1 Thermoanaerobaculia bacterium
ACGGTCGCCGGCGTCGTAGAGATCGAAGAGCGAGCGGGCACCGCGCAGCCGCTGGAGCGTCTGCATCTCGCGCAGCAGCGCATCGCTCAATCGCCAGCGCTTTGTGAAGGCGTGCGCATCGCCGACGAGCAAGGCCAGCGCGGCCGCGAGCGAAACGTCGTCCGCGAAAAACGCCCCTGCCTCGATCACGCGGCCGAAGAGCTGGACGTCGAGCCCCGTTTCGTGAAGCAACGCCACCGCCCGGCGGAAGGCGTTCGCGGAGAAGATCACCGTCAACTCGTACGCGACGCGTTCGACGGAAACATCCGCGATGCGGGCCGCCCTGATGCGAATTGCTGCCAGCGTGGCGTCGTCGACACGGAAATCGAATCGCACCGCCATCCGAATGGCTTTCAGCATCCGCAGCGGATCGTCGTCGAAGTTGCCGGCGTCGACCATGCGCACCAGGCGGTGCTCCAGATCGCCTCGGCCGTGGTGGGGATCGAGCAGCGCTCCCGAGCGGAGGTCGACGGCCATGGCATTGACGGTGAAATCGCGGCGGGCCAGATCGGCGTCGATGCTGCCGTCGAGTAGGGCGGCGAAGTCGTAGACGTGCTCCCCCTCCACGACGCGGTAGGCGCTGAGATGCTCTTCCCGCCCGAGGCGGATGACGTTGCGGCCCAGCGAGCGCGCGCAGGTCAGTGGATCGAGACAGGCCACGTCGACGTCGGCGGGCGCCGCACCGAAAATCAGATCGCGGACGGCGCCGCCCACGACATAGGCATCGATCGGAAGGTCGCGGAGTCGCGGGAAAAGGCGGAGTAGGTCGTCTTTGACTGTCATCCTTGACTGTCACCCTGACAGTAAGGCCTATGAAACGCGATTCCGCAGCACACCGATGCCCTCGATCTCCACCTCCACGCGATCGCCGGAAACGAGTGGGCCGACGCCGGCGGGCGTGCCGGTGAGGATCACGTCGCCTGCCTGGAGCGTCATCACCGCGGTGATGAACTCGATGATGAAAGCGCAGTCGAAGACCATGTCGCGCGTGTTGCCGTCCTGCTTGGTCTGGCCGTTCACGCGTGTGCGGATCGAGAGCGCCGCGGGATCGAGGTCGGTCTCGATGCAGGGGCCGAGGGGGCAGAACGTGTCGAAGCTCTTGCCGCGCGTGAACTGCACATCCTTTTTCTGCAAGTCGCGGGCGGTAACGTCGTTCGCGCAGAGGAAACCGAGCACGACGCCGCGCCAGCCGGCCCGCGGGACGTTCCGCGCGGTCTTGCCGATGACGATGGCCAGCTCGCCCTCGAAGTCGACGCGTTGCGACTGCGGCGGACGAATGATCGTGCCGTTCGGCGGCAGGACGGCCGTGGGCGGTTTCAAAAAAATGATCGGCTCCGCTGGCGCTTCGTTCCCGAGCTCTTTGGCGTGCTCGGCGTAGTTGCGGCCCACGGCGACGATCTTTGGTGGAACAACGGGGGCGAGAAGATCGGCGTCGGCAAGCGCGATCGAGTCGTTCGTCGGTGCGCCCAGGTTCATGGCGTCGCTGCCGCTGTAGCGGATGATCCGGTCGCCCTCGGCGACACCGACGGCGGGGCTGCCAGAGTGAAGGTAGCGATAGATTCTCACGGCGGCGAATTGTAATCGTAGAATTCGCAGGCAATGGCACAAACGACGTTGTTCACCACGGCCGACATCACCAGGCGAGTCGCAGAGATGGGGGCGGAGATCACCCGCGATCTCGCCGGCAGCGACCTCATCGCGCTCTGCGTACTCAAGGGAGCCATGTTCTTCTGCAGCGACCTGATGCGGAACATCGGCTTCGATGTGGCCCTCGACTTCATCCAGGTCTCGTCGTACGGCAACCAGAAGACGTCATCGGGCGTGGTGACTATCCTCAAAGAGCCGCAGCTCGACATGCGCGACAAGTCGGTGCTGATCGTCGAAGACATCATCGACAGCGGCCTCTCCATGAACGAAGTCTTCCGCTACATCAAGCTCGATCGCGGCGCAAAGGACGTTCACACGGCCACGTTCCTCGACAAGCCGACGGCGCGCAAAGTCGAGTTCAAAGCGGACTACGTCGGCTTCTCCATCGACCCGAAGTTCGTCATCGGCTACGGGCTCGACTACGCGGAGAAGTACCGGAACATCCCGGATATCCAGGTGCTGTCGGAATGAAGGGAGTCGGGAGTCGGGG